>CACZPG010000252.1 GCA_902782965.1 uncultured Lachnospiraceae bacterium | reverse complement strand
AGTGGTAAGGCGTGGGTCTGCAACACCCTGATTCATCGGTTCGAATCCGATTGTCGCCTCTCTTTAAAGCTTTGATATTCCTTGATTTAAAGGCAGTCAGAGCTTTATTTTTTATTCAGGATTTTCCATAATTTTCCGTGGTTTTCCGTAAGAAAGACTGTAAAAAGACTGTTAGAAATTTATTTTTATGTATATTAAATGACTGCATGGTTTATGATGAAGAACATATGAATAATATGCGAGATGAATAATTAGTGAGAAAGGTAGTGATATATAAAACAATAAATTTATTTCGTAAAAGATAAATTCCCGTTTTCACTGGGTATAAAAAGTGATTATCGATATAGTCATTGTTGATTAATGATAATAATATGGTTATAAAAGATGTAAGTTTGTAAAGTAATAAGATGCCCCTATCTGGAGTTGTAAGCTTCAGATAGGGGCATTTACTAAATTGTAAGTAAGGTACTAATTTCTACTGGAGTAGTTTCATAATGCCTTGTGTACTCTGGTTTGCTTGAGAAACCATCGATAAAGCAGCATCATTTAATATCTGACTTTGTGAATATGCCATCATTTCTTTAGCCATATCAGCATCTCTAATTCTTGATTCGGCATACTGAAGATTCTCAGCAGTATTGTCGTTAACATTGTGAGTATGTTCTAAACGGTTTTGGTAAGCACCGAACTGAGAACGTACCTCTGAAACCATACCTATAGCATTATCAGCCATAGTAATAGTAGCTTGTGAGGCTTCAGCTGTATCAAATCTTGCCCCACTGATTCCTATTATGGAATTAGAAAGTCCAGGCCATCGTATATCGATATTTTGTTCTGAATTAGCACCTGCCTGAATATGAAGAACTTTTTCAGGTGGATTAACCTTTACAGTAAGACTTGTATTAGTAGCAGTACCACCAGATTTAGCCAAGTGTGTAAATGTTCTTGTTGCTTTACCATCAGGCGTTATAGTTGCCGTGGTGGTATTGTTTCTGACATCTGCATCATAACTTAAGCTTAACGAAGCGTAGTTGCTACCTGTAGTCGTTAGTGTTGTATCCAATAATTTGCTATGATTTTCAGTATCTCTGGTAAATGCGGTTCCAAATTGGTTATGAAGAACTAGCGTACTATCAGATGTTGCTCTGTCTGTAGTACTGGTATTTATAAAGGAACCACTGGCTGATCCCATAATTTCGGTATTATTTGAATTTTTGGCACTGTAAGCATATTGATATACATTAAATGTTCTTGCTTTTACCCAACGACTATTGTCTGAAACATAGCGTTGAGTATTAGTATCAGAACTATTGGCACTTCTATATCCACGGTTAGAGGTATCTTTTGAGCTTCCTTCCTCTGAAGTTAATACATAATAACTTGAAGAATTAACTCTTCTATATCCGCCTGTATATGAACTGTTAGGAGTATAGTTTACAAGATTACCGGAAGATGTTTCATATCTTTTAGTAGTAACAGTTTTTGTTGCTTGGCTAATAGCATAGGTTAATTGAACATAACCGGTTTTAGTTTCACCTTCTTCTTGATAAGTAAAAGATTTTGTAATCATTTTTGATCCTGCATCAGAGTATTCTCCAGTATTGCTTGTTTGATTAAAATATGATGGATCTAACCCTGTATTTGCCTTGTATGATGCAGTGGTATCAGAACTATACAGCGATGTTTCTGTGCTCGGAGTTGGTGGATAAATGTAGTCTTCAGGCGGTTCAGATAATTGAACATGGTTTTCATCTAAAAATACTACATTTTGTAAATCACCATATTTTGTGATAGTATATTTTTGCACTGTTGTATTCAACTTTGCATATGCCTGATACAAATCTTTACGATATTCGTAGTCATCTATGGTGTCAATCTTTATCATTTTACGTTCAATTTTAAGATTTATGTTGGAATCGGAGCCATTTACTCCAAAATTCCTTAATAAATCATCACGTTGAAATTCAAATGAATTGAAACCTGAGTATCTATCAATACTTACATTGTTGTCTGAAAGAGTTATAGTTCTAATAGGAGAACTAACTCGCGCACCTTGTAAGTCACTTGTCAATCCGTCTATTGCCTGTTGCTTTGATGTTTCATCAAGAGGAAAACTAAAATTGACATCTAATCCATCAACAAGATACCCAGCACTTGCCTGATCATCATATTTATATGAGGCTCCACTTGCAGAAGACAGCGTTACAGGGTTAGAACCTTCAGCCTCAGTTCCCCAATCAGATATAGGGAATGCTTCACCGGAATTTGTATTAGTGAAATTTTCCCAATTAGTCTTTGTGTGATTTAGTCCATCATTACCGGAAGTCTGTACTAGCTGAACACCTTCATCATCAGCCTCTAAAGAGTATGTCCATGTTGATATATTGTTCTTATTCGAATTTGTGACATTAAAGGTCATGGAATCCTGACTAGAGGTTACTGCATAGTTTGTACCACCCCCGGAAGGTATAGCATCCCAGCTGTTATAAGGAAGTCCATCCAGTGTAAGTCCATCCAAATTCAATTTGTTAATAATATCCTGACGAGTATCATCTGGGTCGACTTCAAAGGAGATATTCATTCCACGATAAGGGAAAGAGTATGTGTTATCTGACAAGGTAATCGTACTATCCCATCTGGCAGCGGGTAAATCATTAATTTTTATTCCGTCTTCATCTGCTTGAAATTTATAAACACGGTGAATATTCTGTGGCGGATCGCCAGCATTAAGTTTAAGGTAAATCAATTCGCCATTGCCATCTTTAAACTGAGTCTCCCAATCAGTGCTCTGAGGTGTGGTAGGTACGCCTAATTCTTCCCAGTTGTATCGTTTGTGGTTAATAAGTACACCTGCAGCAAGCTTACCATCCTCAGTATTGAAAAGTTCATAATCATTGGGTACACCTTCAACATCAGGTACATAAGGAGCACGGAATATCTGTATAGTGTTAAAATCTACATCATTGAAAATACGATTTGTTTCTTTTTTCAGTGCCTGAACTTCTTT
>CACZPG010000251.1 GCA_902782965.1 uncultured Lachnospiraceae bacterium | reverse complement strand
GGGAATGCTTAGAGACGAAATATCATCAGAAGATAATATACATTATCTGCTGATAGACTCTGATATTCCTGCTATGGAAGAGACCATCAAGAACAGCAGGGATGGTCTCGGTCTTAATGCACTCGAAGTTATGAGTATCTACAGACCTAATCTGGAAGATATTCTTGATAAAGGATATAATAATCAGCCGGTTCAGGCTACACTGGCTAAATGGATGAGTCCGGATTTTCCTCATCTGCATATTGGTACGGAAGGTGCCAGAGGAAACAGACAGGTCGGAAGACTAATGTTTTCTAATGCATACGAGGATCTGAGGATTCTTCTTTTTGAGAAGCTTGAAGATCTTTACAGTGATTCGGTTTCCAAGAGATTAGATGTTATTATCATAAGCAGCGTATGCGGTGGTACCGGAAGTGGTATTCTGGGAGATGTGACCTACAATATTCGTGCTTATGCAAAGTCAAGAAAATGGAATAATTTCCGTGTTGGCGGATGCCTTCTCATGCCGGATGTTATGTTTGCAAATCGCGAGATTTATAAGAACGATGAACTTAGAACATTGCTTCTTGCAAACGGTCAGGCTACTATGCTTGAGGTTTCTGAATATATTCAGGCTGCATATGAAGGTAAGAATTATGTGTTTGAGAGTACTTCTCACAGACTTAGTATGAGTGAGAATATTTTCGATGCATGTATGCTTGTTTCAGGAAAGAAGGACGATCAGGGATATATTCCTGAAGGTGTTATCTATAATGATGCTGCTTATTTCCTTTCAAAGCTTGCACAGAATAAATACATTGATGATGGTGATGAGAATGGTCAGCGTAAACTGCTTCGTGACTCGTTCTTCGAGAAGAGTAAGCTGGGATATTTCAAGGTAATCAACGAAGCTGATTATAAGATTCCTATCAAAGAAATAGAGAATATTACGGAATATGCTGCATTTAATGAAGCTTATAACCTGATGAACAAAATGCCTCCGAAGGACGATAAGATGAAGGCTGATATTCGTTCTACCTTTGGTGAGATGAGACAGTTCCTTGAGGGCAAACCGGGAGATGAGATAGAGCTTTCTGTAAATGGACTCATTAAGACAGGTCAGTATTCTAAGCCAATCTATAAGGAAATTAAGAAAAGAGTGGACAGACTGAGTACAGCACTTCCACAGGCTCTGAATTCTGTAAAGACAGATATTCCTGTTATTGTAAAGTCACTCAGAATTAAGATGTCACAGGCTCTTGATTCTAATATTGAGAAATATATGAGAGAATATGGACCTTATATCACAATGAAGATAATAGGTTCAAAAGGTATCGGTGGCTGTGATCATGATGATGGCATGGTTGCCGAGGCTAAAGCTCTTGAGAAGCTTATGAATGAATATAAGCCTTCTACAGAGTATGAAAGAATTCTTGAATCGATTCTTCAGATTGTTAAGAAGAGATTCTTCACATTCCCGTCGGCAAAGAGGGAAACCGAGAATGGTTATTATGAGGCAAGTCTTAAGAATGCTCTTGCAAGAGAGAGAACACTTCTGGTAGAAGAGCTGAATGCACAGGACGTATTCGGTGATATTATCAGACAGCTTCGTCAGAGAGCGGAACAGCTTAGTGATACTTATGATCAGTTCGGTCAGGATCTTAAGCATGCAGTTGAGGATCTTGCTTCACAGGGAAGAAGAGTAGTTGATTTTACTCTTAATGATGCCAAGAGACATGAATTTCTTCCTACAGATTATGTGAGTGATGAACGTATAGATCAGTTCAGAAAAGGACTTATCACCATGATGGTCAATCATGAATCTGATATCAACAGCGACAGGGTAGTTCCTATCGGAGTTGAGATGGAGCATGTTTACAGGAATTTCCTTCTTGGTCTGGGAGTATATCCGAATGAGAAAGTTATAGCTGTTGCTTTTGCTGACAGACATCCTTCAATGCAGGATATTAATGCGATGTTCGTATCCTTCGACAGTGAAGTAAGAAGAGGTGTTATGAGAAGTGCAGCACAGGCTTTCATAGCTAATGCGATGAAGAAGACTGCTAAGAAGAAACTTTGTATCCTGAAAGATGGATTCCAGGGTAAGGTGCTTAGTCAGAAATATATTTCACTTCCTGATTCAATGCCACATTTCTCCGCCGCACTGAAGGAGATACTTACTTCTGATCCATATAATGAAGATCCTGAATCTATCACAACGAATATAGGTGAGCAGGTGATCACTACTGATAACTTCTATTCAGGTGTCAGAATCAGTATGCTTGAATGTGCTACGGATATGGAAATGGCCTATGGACAGGTTCAGGCTAGAGGAACCTATGCAGGTCTTCATACAAATGGCTGACAATTACTGCTGAATCAGAGATTCGTCAGTTTATGAGAAGCTGATTTTGCTTTTTATGATATGATATTGAGTATGGAAATACCCACGCGATTGCGTGGGTATTTTTTCGTACTATTTTCTGCCAGTTGAACCGAAGCCGCCTTCTCCCCGGTCTGTGTCTGATAATTCGGTTACTTCATTAAATAATCCCTGTATATATGGGGTTATTACAAGCTGCGCTATTCTTTCGCCAGGTTCAATCGTCTGGTCCTGAGGAGAATGATTTAGCAGCGATACCATTATCTCGCCTCTGTAGTCCTCATCTATGACACCAACCTTATTTGCAGGAGCAAGCCCTTTCTTTGTAGCAAGCCCGCTTCTTGCATATATCAGTCCGGCATATCCGGCGGGAAGCTCAATACATATTCCGGTCTTAACGAGATAGGTTTCCCCCGGCCTGATGACCACATTTTCATCAAGACAAGCATAGAGGTCTGCGCCTGCAGCATATTCTGAACCGTATGTAGGAAGGATTGCTTTATCGTTTATTCTCTTAATATTTACCGTTTCTTTTTTTCTCATGATTTTAAAGACCTTTCGATTGTTTCTATTATTATTATTATTATTATTATTATTATTATTGTTGTTGTTGTTGTATTTTTTTTCGATGTTATTGCTATTATTGTTATTGTTGCAGATATTATTGAATGTAACAATTGATAAATGGAACATGTATGAACTTATTGATTATAACACTTGCAACATATATATAGGTAAAAAAATAACAAAAAATTAAAAAAAAGCATAATTGTGTTATCAATAATGTGAAAAATAATTGATAATTGCAAAAATAGCTTTATTTTTAAAATTCCTTGTGTTATTATGGTGCGGTTGATAAATTTCTTTAAAGCTGAAGAAAGAGGAAAAATGAAAGGACGCTAAAATGAAGATTAGAAAAATAAGCGCAGTGCTGGTCGGTGCTATGATTCTGTCAGCTCTTGCCGGATGTGGAAAGAAATCTAATGATTCTATCGAAGATATGCAGAGCAGATACGAAAAGTATGTTACTCTCGGAGAATACAAGGGTGTTGAATATGCTCCTTCTCACACAGAAGTAACAGATGAGGATATTCAGTCAAAGATAGATTCCCTTGTATCTGACAATACTATTGAGAATAAAGAGTATAATAAGGCTGCTACAATGGGTGATGCGGTTAACATCGATTATGTAGGATCTATCGACGGAGTTGAATTCGAAGGTGGTAATACAAACGGTGCCGGAACAGAGATTACTCTGGGAAGTAGTGGTTATATTGATAATTTTGACGAGCAGATAGTTGGTCATACTCCAGGGGACAGCTTTGATGTAAATGTTACTTTCCCTGAAGATTATGGTAAGGAAGAATTAAATGGTAAGGCTGCAGTATTTGCAACTACACTTAATTACATCGTTGCAACTCCAACTGTTCCTGAATATGATGATGTACTTGTAGCATCAGCAACAGATTATCAGACAACTGAAGAATTCGAATCAGCTACAAGAGAAGATCTTGAGAAGCAGAACAAGGAATCTGACCTTGAGACAGATAAGGCAACACTTATTAAGAAGGTTCTTGATTCTTCAAGTATTTCAGAATACCCTGAACAGGAAGTATCTAACAGAGTAAACAGCATGATTGAGAATGTTACATCATCAGCAGAATCAAATGGTATCGATCTTGCTACATATCTTTCATACTATGGTTTTGATGAAGAGACATTTAAGAATCAGGTTAAGACATCTGTAGAAGAGTATATCCGTGAGAAGATGATTGTTGTAACAATCGCTGATAAAGAGGGTATTGTAGCTTCTGAAGAAGAAATAGAAGCTAAGAAGCAGGAACTTCTTGACCAGACAGGTCTTACAGATATTGAGACACTTAAATCTACTTATGGATATTCTGATGAAGATTTCAGTTATGAAATCATTTATAAGAAGGTTGTAGAATTCATTTATAACAATGCCGTTCAGGTAGAAGCATCAGAGACTGATGCAGAAGAAGCTTCAGAAAGCAGCAGCGGAATGGTAGATGATTACGGAACAGACGAAGATTAATTGTTAAAAAATCCGTATATATGAAAATATCAGCCACTGTGATGTTGACATCTAGTTTTTAAGATGGTACAATCGTTCAGTGGCTGTTTAGCAGATGTGGCGGAATTGGTATACGCGCATGATTCAGGTTCATGTCCACATTACGTGGG
>CACZPG010000250.1 GCA_902782965.1 uncultured Lachnospiraceae bacterium | reverse complement strand
TAATATTCCTGAGAATGGAGTTGTAGCCTGCTGTCGGGTCATCCGCTTTGAAATCAACCACTCCGGTTCCACTGATAGTGAGTGTCCCGTCAGAAGTGAGCTCCCACTGAGCAGCCTCACCGCAGCTACCTGTGATAGTTTCACTTGTTCCACTGACTCTGAAATATATATCATTATCAGCAGCATAGGACTCAGCATCGCTATCCTCGCTGCCTTCGAATATTATTCCCATAACCCCTTCAGTTACCGCTTCTCCAAAGGTGATCTCGTTTGGTCCGAAGGACAGTATCTGAAGATACTTACTATATGCGAAAGCCCTGTCTCTTATCTTCTTACAATCAGGAGGAATTATGTATTTAGAATCCATTTTACCCGCCGGATAAGCAATCAACTCCGAATAATCACTTGAATACAGCACTCCGTCAATAACATTAAAGTTCTCATTACCACTAATATTGAAAGCACTCATACTTACACAGCCCACAAAAGGATTTCCCTTAATCTGCGTTATAGCAACATCGAAAAGTACATTTTTTAATTTGGAAGAAAAAGAGAAAGCATTATCACCTATTGTTGTACACTTATTCTTAATCTGAACATTTTCAATATTGGAATTATAACAGGCATTATCTCCTATTTCGATCAGAGTCATCGGAAGATCAAGAGTCATCACATTTTGGGTATATGCAAAGGCACCATCACAGATTTCAATTACATCTTCACCGGGATTAAAAATCTCACCAATGCCTCCTTTTCCTGATGGATAACGAACACATTTGGTCATGTTCTTATCATATATAACCCCATTACTGGAACAGTAGGTTTCATTATTCTCATCCACTTCGAAATCAGTCAGACTTATCAGTCCTGCAAAAGCATTATCTTTGCCACCTCCCATTATGGTATCAACGCTGGCGGGAAGCTTAATGCTTTCAAGGTTAATACAGTCTGTTATGGCATTATGATCAATTACCTCTATGCCCTCACCAAATTCGAGAGTCTTTATACGTTTATTCTTGTTAAATGCAAATGAACCAATTGTCTCAACCGGATAACCTTCAAGTTCAGCGGGAACTAATACATTTTCGTCATTACCCATATATCCTGTAATTGTCGCAACCTTTTCAGACAAAGTATAACTGTAATCTCCGCTCAACAAAGTATTATCATCTGTGGTTTCCGCAGAGACCTCCACTCCTGAAAGTGACGAGCATACAATCAGAACACTTGTAATTATAGAAATGCATTTCGAAACAAAACTTTTCTTATCCCTGTTGCTTATACCCTTCATGTCCTTCAATCTCCCCTTTTATATAATATGGTACTGACATTCTGAATACTTTATTGCAGGGCTACAGTCTCAAGCCCATACATAATTTATTATACCAAAAAATACTACAATATATCAAAAAATCTTTAGAACGCAGTTTCCTATTATATAAAAAATTCCCGCAGGTTCTCGAAAGATCCTGCGGGATATTCTAGTGAACTATTCCTGTTCCATCAAACTCTTCATTTCTGCGATTGTCTCTTCATTTACAGGAGCCTCTTTAAGCTTCTCCCACGCCTTCTTAGCTACTTCATCAATCTTAGGCGGAAGCAGATCCTCATTATCCTTATAACGACCATATCCGCGATACTTATCTGTAAACTGTGCTACTTCCTGTCCATCCCTGCATACCCAAACCTTCATATTTGGCTCACCTTCATGTGAGTTGTTACGTGGACGAAGCTCAATCTGCCATGAATCATTTTCAAATATTACTACGTTCTCCATAATGTAAATTACCTCCTCGTAATAGTTCGCAGTTAAACCCCACGATGATATTAAATATCTACGTCTAATTGTATCATGTACACCCGACTGATACAACCTGATTTTTAAAATGTTACTACAAAATTCTACTGGTATTGACGACCTCATAATGCTACAATAGGTAGCGGTTTTTTCTTGAGGAGAAACCTCTATACCTATTATAAGAAAAGTGAGAAAAATAATGAGTACCGGAATAGTTCTGCAGCAGATGGGTGTTATTACCATACTTGTTGCTATTGGAATATATCTATACAAGAAGAAGGTTGTCGATGACTATGTATCTCAGAAGCTTTCTGTGATCGTCATGGACATATGCAACCCTGCTCTTATCCTGGCTTCTATTCTGTCAGGAAATATAACCGCAACCCATAAAGACCTAATTACCGGAATGATTCTGGGGGCAGTTTTCTATATAGGCCTGGTTATTCTCGGCTTCATCTTTCCATATATTGTAAGAGCCGGCAAAGACAGTCGAAGATTCTATAATCTCATGACAGTATATACAAATGTTGGCTTCATCGGAATCCCCGTTGCCCGCGCCATCCTGCCGGAGAACGCAATCCTGTATGTCATTGTCTGCAATGTAATGTACTGTCTGCTGTTCTATACACACGGAATCGTAATCCTGAGTAACGGCAAAGAGAAAATGAGTATCAGAAAAGTATTCAGTCCCGGAACCATTATGGCCATTCTCAGTCTTGTAGTATTCTGGTTCGGAATCACACCTCCGCCGATAATATCCAACAGTATCAGCTTCATAGGAAATGCTAATGTATTTCTTTCCATGACTCTTCTCGGTGTAGGAATAGCCAGATCAGGAATTTCCGCCGGACTTAAGAATTTCCGTATATGGATATATATCGCAGTAAGAATGATTCTGGTTCCTGTAATTCTGTTCTTTACTCTGAGAGCAATGAATTTCAATTCCGTCACCATACTGGGACTCTGCCTTATGGCGGAAATGCCTATCGGAAATCTGCCGCTTATTCAGTCGGAGAAAATGGGTGAGGATACAGAGCTGCTGTCAAATGCAATAGCAATCTCTACCGTTGCATCCATATTTACCATTACGATCCTTATGAGTATATTCACGGGATTAGCAAAATAATCTTTAATTAATTTCTCTTACAGCTTAATCTTTGAACAATATCCCTTACAGCCATTTCTTCTTCTTGAAGAACCAAAGGCCTCCGACTATTATCAGTACACTGATAATTATTACGCCCGGATAGCCCCATTTAGACTGAAGTTCCGGCATATATCTGAAGTTCATTCCATACCATCCAACGATAAGAGTAAGGGGCATGAAAATGGACGTCACCACTGTAAGCAGAGTCATTATTCTGTTCTGCTTTACATCAATCTGGGTATGATACATATCTCGAAGCTGCATAGTGTAATCACGAAGAGAGGTTGCCGTGTCATACAACCTTGTCACTCTGTCGGTGAAAAGTCTGAAATAACGGGTATTCTCCTGCTTGAAGAAATTGTTCTCGTTTTCAGAGAATTCCTGTCCCAGGTCAATCAGCTGCTCATAATGAATTCTGAGTTCACGAAGATCACTTCGGATTTCATTAACTCTTTCCAGTCCTGTTTCAGTAGATGAATTCAGCATATCATCCTCTATGATATCCAGTTCCTTCTCGAATTTCTCCATTATAGAAAGGTCTCTGTCAATTATCAGTTCAAGGAAATCATAAATAAATCTTTCAAGACAGGGCACTCTCCATTTCTTCGTTCTGGCAATTCTCTTCAGCATCCTCTCCACAACACCGGTAGAATCTATGAATACTATACCCTTCTCATCCAAAGCAAAAGCATACTGGTAATCATTCCCGCATATATCCCTTCTGCTGGGAACCGAAAATGTACCGGTCAGCGAATCGTAGTTTACCTCCGCCTTTGTATTATGGATATCATCAGTATTAATTTCCAGCTCGATTCCCATATCGAAACTGTTCTGCTGCTTCTGCCACTCATCTATCGAGAGCACTGCAACATATTGATATTCACCCTTATGTATCTCTTCTTCCTTGCACTCCACAAGAGATGATTT
>CACZPG010000249.1 GCA_902782965.1 uncultured Lachnospiraceae bacterium | reverse complement strand
GATCTCATTGAAAGTGATGATAGTATTGGTATGGTTGGTTCCAAGCTGATCTATCCGGATGGCTCTCTTCAGGAAGCAGGAGGGATTATCTGGGGTGATGCACCTGGTCATGCATGGAATTATGGAAATGGACAGAACCCTGCTAAGCCGGAGTTTAATTATGTTAAGGAAGCTGACTACATTTCCGGCGCTTCGATTATGATCAGAAGTGATTTATGGAAAGAATTAGGTGGATTTGATGAAGCTTTTGCGCCTGCTTATTGTGAGGATTCGGATCTTGCATTTACTCTCAGGAGCAGGGGATATAAGGTTATGTATCAGCCTCTTTCGGTGGTGGTTCATTTCGAGGGTAAATCTAATGGTACAGATCTGAAGTCCGGTGTTAAGAAATATCAGGTGGATAATTCTGAGAAATTAATGAAGAAGTGGAATGCGCAGTTCAAGGAACAATCTCAGGATGAATCTGATCTTTTCCATGCAAGAGATAGAAGTCAGGGAAAGAAGACTATTCTGGTTATAGATCATTATGTCCCTCAATTTGATAAGGATGCCGGTTCCAAAACTACCTGGCAGTATCTTAAGATGTTTGTGAAGATGGGATATAACGTAAAGTTCATGGGAGATAATTTCTTCAGGGATGAACCCTATACTACTGCATTAGAGCAGATTGGTATAGAGGTTTTGTACGGTATATGGTATTCAAAGCATTATAAACAATGGATTCTGGATAATCAGAATAATATAGACTTCGTATATCTTAACAGACCTCATATTACTGAGAAATATATAGATTTCTTTAAAAACGAAACCAATATTAAATGTATCTATTATGGACATGATCTGCATTTTCTTAGATTAAAGAGGGAGTATGATCTTATTGGAGATCAGAAACTTCTTGAGGAATCCGAGGATTGGAAGAAGAAAGAACTGGATATCATGAAGAAGGCGGATATGAATTATTATCCGTCCTATGTTGAAATAGATGAGATTCATAAGATAGACAGCAGTATTCCGGCCAAGGCTATTACTGCCTATGTATATGAAGAGTTTAAGACGGATATTGATCTGGATTTTGCAAATAAGGAAGGTATTCTGTTTGTAGGTGGATTTGGACATCCACCTAATGAGGATGCCGTGCTTTGGTTTGCCAATGAAATCTATCCGTTGATAAGAGCAAAGCTGAAAATACCTTTCTATATAGTAGGTTCAAATGCTACTGATAAGATTAAGAAACTTCATGGTGATGGTATAGTTCTAAAAGGCTTTGTTTCCGAGGAAGAACTTCAGGAATTATATAGAAAGTGCAGGCTTGTTGTAGTGCCGCTTCGTTATGGTGCCGGAGTTAAGGGAAAAGTAGTTGAATCAATATACTATGGTGCTCCAATGGTTACCACTTCAGTCGGTATAGAAGGCATTGAGGGTGCAGAAGATTTTATTGAAGTAGCTGATGAAGCAGATGAATTCGCAGAGAAAGTTATTTCTTTGTATGAAGATGTTGAAAAGTTAAGAAATACAGTTTCAGATTATCAGAAATTCGTTAAAGAGAATAATAGTGTTGAAGCTGTATGGAAGATAGTAGAGGAAGATTTTAAATAATTCTGCTGAGGTCTGGAAAGTGATTATTATAAAGAGTATAACATGTATATTGTTGCTATTTATACTACCGATTCTCATCGGAAGTTCTGTTTTTGATTTCCTTAAACTTGAAAAATCTATATTTAAATGTCTGGTGATTGGGATGATGACTATGTGGGCTTTTTGTCAGATAGTCTCTATTCCAATTATCTTTTTTAAACAATCATTTCTTTTTGTTGTTATTATTCTGTCTCTAATTTACCTGATCATCCTGATATACGGGTTTGTAAAGAAATCATATACCTATCTGTATCAATGGATTCTAAGTCTTGATAAGAAAGTATTATCTCATAATAATAGGACTTTATCTGCATGTAATGTTTTTGGAATTCTTCTTGCACTTGGTTCTCTGGCTATAGTAATCTTCTTATTCATTTCTCTTCAGCATACGGATGCTGACGATTCCAGATTCGGAGTGAATATTGTTGATATTCTCAGAACACATAGAATGTTTATTACTGACCCCGGTACGGGAGAAATAATAGGTCACTGGTACGGTGAGGTTGTAAGAGATGTTATTTCCCCCTGGGCTGTTTTTATAGCCTATTGTTCGTATTTATTAAGAATACATCCCACAATAATGTTTCATTTTATAGTGCCGATATTTATTTACCTATGCGTATATTCGGTATATTGGAATCTGTCCAGACAGCTGATTGGCGATGAAGTAATCTATAGAGGCCTCTTTATTTGTTTCATGACTGTTCTTAATACATATGGTTATGCTTCAGTATATACATCTGAAACCTTTCTGATGATTCGTCTTTGGCAGGGGAAATCAATAGTAACCGGGTTAGGTATTCCGTTGCTGATAAGTATATATTTATCTATATATAAAAGAGGTGTTGATAAAAGGATAATAGTGGTTTTACTGTTGGTTGAAATTGCATTAGCCCATTTGTCAGGAATGGGTATTCTGATTGGAGCACTAATGGCAGGCTGTTATGGACTGGTTTATGGTATTTTGAAGAAAAGCTGGAGGGAAGCTTTAGGAATCTGGGTTACAGCGGTTCCGTGTTTTATATTTTATGGGTTATCTATATTTGTATAGTTGAGAGGATATAGGTATGATTAGTTCGTTTGATGAAATGTTTACCTTGATTAATAATTATTATGGTGATTCTGTTTTCCTGATAATAGCAATCATTTCGTGTATTTATTTGTTTGTATATTACAGGGAAATAGGAAAAATGATAATACTTCCAAGTCTGGTTATACTATTTCTTCTGTTGAATCCTTTTCTTTATAAGGTTATTTTCTCCGGAGGCAGATATTGGAGGTTTTTCTGGGCGTTACCTTGTATAATGGTTATAGCTGTTGCATTTACGGAATTTGTTAAAAACACTAATGGTAAGTATAGCAAGATTCTTGTTGCCGTAGCTTTATTCTCATTAATAGTTTTGAAGGGAACTAATGTATATAAAAACGCAGGTTTTTCGAAAATGCAGAATTATTATAAACTGTCGGATGAGACCGTCTCTGTCTGCAATGCTGTACTCAATATAGATGATCATCCAAGGTGTATATTTCCTCAGACACTGTTCTGTGAAGCAAGACAGTATTCGGGAGAAATAGAGTTGCTGTATGGAAGAGGTATTTATGGATACATCATAAGATCCTCTGATGAACTGCAGGATGTTTACAACGGTATGGAGGGTGAAACTCCGGACTATGATCTGGTTTTATCCAAGGCCGGAGAATTGAATTATAGTATTGTTGTAACATATGAAGACAGACCTATTGACGAAGAGATATTACGTAAATATGGATTTATGTATATGAATACTGCTAAGGGTTATAATATTTATGCAAAATAAAGTATTAAAGAGAATTCTATATAGTAGATACGGCATTTTCGTTATAAACTATAAGGTACAGCAGAAAATTGTTTTTTAGATACCGGGAGATTAAATGTATAAATTAAGACGACAAAGCTGGGCTAAACATATCGATTTTATAGTCTTGGACTTAATAATGCTCCAGGTGGCTTTTATTTTTGCGGTTATAATAAGACTGCATAATGTTCCCTATGTATATGAGCTTT
>CACZPG010000248.1 GCA_902782965.1 uncultured Lachnospiraceae bacterium | reverse complement strand
GTTGGCGCTATGTCAGTTCTTCTTAAGGATGCAATAAGACCTAATCTTATACAGTCACTTGAGAATAATCCTGTATTTGTTCATGGCGGTCCTTTCGCTAATATAGCTCATGGATGTAATTCTGTAAGAGCTACAAAGGTTGCTCTTAAGGCAGCTGATTATGTTATTACTGAAGCCGGTTTCGGTGCTGATCTCGGAGCAGAGAAATTCCTTGATATCAAGTGTCGTATGGCAGGACTTAAGCCTGATGCAGTAGTTCTTGTTGCTACAGCAAGAGCACTTAAGTATAATGGCGGCGTTGCTAAGGCTGATCTCAGTAATGAAAATGTAGATGCATTGAATAAGGGTATTGTAAATCTTGGAAAGCATATAGAGAATCTTAAGAAATACAATGTTCCTGTAGTTGTTACGATTAATAAATTTGTTTCTGATACTGATGCAGAAGTAGAGGCTATCAAGAGCTTTGTTGAAGGAACCGGATGTCGCTTTGCTGTTTCAGAAGTATGGGAAAAAGGTGGAGCCGGTGGAGAAGCTCTTGCAGCTCAGGTTCTTGATGCAATAGAGGAAGGTTCACCTGATTTCAAATTCCTTTATGATGATAGTCTGTCTCTTAAAGAGAAGATTGAAACAGTATCCAGAGAAATATATGGAGCTGATGGTGTAGATTACAGTCCTGAGGCTAATAATGCTCTTAAGAAGATTGAAGAAATGGGCTTCGGAAATGTTCCTGTTTGTATGGCTAAAACACAGTATTCTCTCTCAGATGATCAGAAACTTCTTGGTCGCCCGACAGGATACAAGATTAATATACGTGAGGTTTATGTTTCGGCAGGAGCCGGTTTCGTAGTTGCCATAGCTGGTACTATTATGACTATGCCGGGACTTCCAAAGAGCCCTGCTGCTGAAAGAATTTATATTGATGATAATGGTGAAACAGTAGGATTATTCTAATATATAAGGAGTAAGATTTAAACAATGGCAGAATTAATTGACGGTAAGAAAATTTCAACTGAATTAAAGGATGAAGTTCGTGATAAGGTTGCTGCTCTTAAAGATAAGGGCATTGATGTAACACTTGCAGTTATACTTGTGGGAAATGATCCGGCTTCTACCGTATATGTAGGAAATAAGAAGAAAGCCTGCGAATACACTGGGATTATTTCAAAGTCTTTTGAACTTCCGGAGAATACGACAGAAGAGGAACTGCTAAAACTTATAGACGAACTTAATGAAGATGATTCTGTTAACGGAATACTTGTTCAGCTTCCTCTGCCTAAACATATTGATGAGGATAAGGTTATCCGTCGAATCAGTCCTGATAAGGATGTTGATGGATTTCATCCTGAAAGTGTAGGCAGACTCAGTATTGGGGTAAGAGGATTTGTATCCTGTACACCTGCCGGAGTTATTGAGCTTCTAAAGAGGAGTAATGTAGAAATAGATGGTGCCAATGCGGTTGTTGTAGGAAGAAGTAATATTGTAGGTAAGCCTATGAGTGTTCTTCTTCTTAGAGAGAATGCAACGGTTAGTATTTGTCATTCTCATACTAAGAACCTTAAAGATATTTGTAAATCTGCTGATATACTTATAGTAGCTATTGGCCAGCCTAAATTTATTGATGGTTCTTATATCAAAGATGGTGCAACTGTTATTGATGTAGGTATTCATAGAATAGAAGGAACCAAAAAACTTTGCGGCGATGTGGATTTTGAAAGTGCATCTGAGGTCGCTGGTAAAATTACACCTGTACCCGGCGGCGTAGGCCCTATGACAATAGCAGGTCTTATGGCAAACTGTTATGAGGCTGCCTGTATGCAGAATTCATTATAAAAATATAGAAAGAATTATATGATAAATATTTGTCTTATTTCTCTGGGCTGTGACAAGAATACAGCTGACAGCGAGAGAATGCTGGGATTACTTAATAATAAAGGTTACGGAATAACTTCTGATCCGGAAGAGGCTGATGTTGCCATTGTTAATACCTGTTGTTTTATTCAGAGTGCTACTCAGGAAAGTATTGATAAGCTTCTTGAAATTGCTGAATACAAGAAGGGAAGACTTCGATATCTTATATGTACAGGATGTATGGCTCAGAGGTTTAAAGATGAAATATCAGATGAACTTCCTGAGGTTGATGCTTTTCTTGGTACAATGAGTCTTGATAGTATTTGTGAAGTTATAGATGAACTGATATCTCGCGAAAGTATGCCTGATAATTCATTTGCTGAAAAAAATAAGGCTGTTAAGAGATATGATGAGATTGATTCTCCATATCCTTCAAGAACAGGCATTGAAAGGCTTGTAACTGAACGGCCTTATATGGAGTATCTCAAAATAGCTGATGGCTGTGATAAGAAATGTACCTATTGTGCAATTCCGTATTTTAAGGGCAGGTATAAAAGTGTACCTTTTGAATCTGTCATTTCGGAAGCTGAGGTTCTTGCAACTTCAGGTGTAAAAGAATTAATTCTTGTTGCTCAGGAAACCACCTGCTATGGACTTGATCTTTATGGCGAGAAAAGGCTTCATCTGCTTCTGAGGAGTTTATCTGAAATAGACGGTATCGAATGGATCAGGCTTCTCTATGCATATCCGGAAGAAATATATCCTGAATTAATTGAAGAGATGGCTTCAAATCCTAAAGTACTTCATTATATTGATATGCCGATTCAGCATACAGAAGATAATATACTCAGGAGAATGGCACGTCGTATTGACAGAGCCGGAATCAGAAGAGTAGTAGCAGATCTTCGTAAGGCTATTCCTGATATAGTTATAAGATCAACTATAATTACCGGATTTCCTGGAGAAACTGAAGAGGAACATGAGTCTCTTCTGGATACTCTTGAGGATTTAAAACTTCAGCATGTAGGGGTTTTTGCTTATTCCCAGGAACAGGGAACACCGGCGGCTGAATTTGATGATCAGATCGAAGATGAAATTAAGAATAAAAGACTTGAAGATATAATGTTCCTGCAGCAGGATATTTCTGAGAAATTTCTTGAAGAGAACATAGACAGAGAACTTGATGTAATAATTGATGGATATCTTCCTGATGAAGATGTCTATGTGGGGCGTTCTTATATGGATGCTCCGGATATAGATGGTATGGTTTTCATTGATAGTGAACGGGAACTTATTTCCGGTGAGATTGTCAGAGTAAGAATTACCGATTCTGACATTTATGATCTTGAAGCCAGACTACTTGATATTTGAGTAATTTAGTATTAACTATAATTACCAGAGTTAAAAGGAGTATGAAATGAATTTACCTAATAAAATTACACTGTTAAGAGTTATACTTATTCCGTTTTTCCTGATTTTCTATATGGTGCCTGGTATTCCGGCAGGAAAATGGATCGCATTCATAATATTTATAGTTGCTTCACTTTCAGATATGGTAGATGGAAAGATTGCGAGAAAATATAATCTCGTAACAGATTTTGGTAAATTTATGGATCCTCTGGCGGATAAGATATTAGTTTGTTCGGCAATGATAGCCATGCTTCCAAAGGGTAGAATAATGGCATGGGTTGTAATTGTGATTATAGCCAGAGAATTTACTATAAGTGGTTTCAGACTTGTTGCAGCTGATAATGGAAAGGTAATAGCTGCAGGTATGTGGGGTAAGGTAAAGACGGCTGTTACAATGGTCATGCTGGTAGTGCTTATTGCAGATCTCGGAGCTGATTTCCCCGGATTTTCCGGCCCTATCCGTATAGCAGAACTGATATTGATATATGTTTCTGCAATACTTACAATCATATCTCTGATTGATTATCTTGTGCATAATAAAGATGTTATTGCTACATATAAGTAATGTGAAAAGTGTCTAGGCGCAAAAGTCAAATGATTCTTGTGACTTCTTTATCAAAATATAAAAGGTGAGTATCTGTTTTATCATCAGATACTCACCATTTTTATTTGTGCTTATTCTTTTCGGATTTTTACTTATTCCTGTATTAACTTGTACGAATTTTTACTTGTCCAGATGTTCAATATATACTCTCATTGCTTCACACATTAGAGGATGATAGATAATGATCGTATAAGAAGGCTCACTGAGTTTGCTTACATATACTGATTCAGCGCTTACGGAAATTCTGATGTTAGGGAACTCGGAGCTTTTGGTTTTGTTATCCGGTATAGAATCATCATTCTCGCCCTGAATAAATCTTGCCAGAGGGTTTCCTGAATTGATCAATTTGATGAAACCGTCCGTAACTTTGTTAACCGTAGATTTATCTGTTTTGAAATAATACATTCCTAATTCTTCAATACCTTTAATATTGCAGGAAGCTATGGAACATTCTCCGGGAGCAATTATTATAGTATGAGTAAATCTGTTTCCGTTTTTGGTGTCAAGGTAGTAGGGTTGTATATTTCCAATCATATATAGTGGAAGCCAGCTTTCGATGCCGTTGATCATTTCGGTTATGCTTCTGTCAATATTATGAATGATTTTGATTTTTGTCCCCTTCTTAATTATTTCAGTCATGAGAATAACCCATTTTTTATAGTAATTCTCATCCTGGATCATCCACGTCATATCTTCATCCGAATATATATATATTTCCGGAATATCTTTCTCTAAAACAGTAAGCAGAAATCTTTCTACGGCACGTCGAAATCCTTCATTTCCGAAATAGGATTCGTCAGTGTCTTCTAATATAGAAAAATCAGCGACTTCTTTATATGATGGATATATATCAGGATTCATTGGAATTGCAGAATCTATTGTCTGCAGGAAATGGAATATTGAATCTCTGTTACTGTTGTTTACTGTCAGATATTCTTTAAAAGCAATGTAGAAGAAGTCTTTGTTAGCTGCAGTGTCAGGTGTAATATTCATTAATTCAGCGAGCTTATCGGAATTCCCCTGAATGTTTATTTTCTCAAAGATTTCAAGACACATTGGTTCCATAAGCTTGGAATTTATTCCGGGAACTCTTTTGCCATTTCTGAATCTGCTTATATATGAAGGATCTACATTAATTGCACGGCTGAGCTGTATGTTTGAAAGCTTTGCCAAAGACATAACCTTACGAAGTCTGTTGGAGAAATGTTCTGAATTGTTCTCATAAGAAGCAGAAGAACCGGATGGTTTCCTTGATTTTTTGAAAGCTTTCTTATCGGTATATTCCAAAAGATTATCATTATAAAGATAGCGAAGCATACCTGTTCTTATGTTGTTATTTTCTATAAGTATATTCTGACTTTTGAGAAATTCAGTAATCTGATGTTCCATTTCTTTTTCTGAACACCAGATTGAGAAACCGTTGATTATTTTGGTAGTGGTAGTGCTTGAATAATCAGGGTTTCGTTCTCCTGTTTTGAGACGACTGATTATAGAAGGGTTTATTCCTGCGTATTCTGCAAGTTCCCTTCCGGATATTCCGATAAAATTCATCAGATTAGTGAAATTATTTTTAATCATTTCGAAACTCCTGATAATAAACGAGATACTGGATATATAGTTTCATGAAATTTATTTAATTATATATATATTTCTTTATAAAATCAATATAAAAGTCATTGACTATCGTGTCAATATTCTGTTTGTATTTATATAATAAAAATATAGAAGATTGTGGTTGAAATTAAAAGGATAATAATGTAGTATGTATAAGGCGAAAGTTGCGGTTACATGTATATTACCGCTTCAATACATAATAATTTTATATATTTATATAATACGGAGGAAGACACAATGAGCGACAAGCTTAAATTGTCAGCGGGTGAGAGAATTAATACTCTTCTCGATGATGCGAGTTTTGTTGAAATCGGTTCTGAAGTAACAGCAAGAGTTACTGATTTCAATGAAGATTCCCAGAGTACTCCTAAAGACGGTGTTATTACCGGATATGGACTTATCGATGGGAAACTGGTTTATGTATATAGTCAGGACGCTTCTGTTCTTGGTGGTGCTGTTGGTGAAATGCACGCTAAGAAGATAACTGCTATATATAATCTTGCTATGAAAGTAGGAGCACCTGTAATCGGCCTTATAGATACAGCCGGACTCAGACTCCAGGAAGCAACAGATGCACTTCACAGTTTTGGTGCATTATTCAAAAAGAGTTCTATGGCATCAGGTGTCATTCCTCAGATTACTGCAGTTTTCGGAAACTGTGGTGGTGGTGCTGCAGTTCTTGCTGCACTTTCTGACTTCTCCTATATGGTTGAGGATTCTAAACTATTCGTTAACAGTCCAAATGCTATCAAGGGAAATTATGAGGACAAGTGTGATACTGCCTCTGCAGCCTATGTAAGCAGCAGTACCTCTCTTGTAGATGGAGTTTGCACCAGTGATTCAGATGCACTTCTTCGTATAAGAGGGCTTGTTTCAATACTCCCATCTAATAATATGGAAGAAGCTGTCTCAGTTTGTGAGGATGATCTTAACAGAACCACACCTGGTATAGAGAGTTCAAAGGATGATGCCAGAGCAGTACTTAACAGCATTTCTGATGATAATATGTTTATTGAGACTAAAGCGGGTTATGGTTCTGATATAGTTACCGGATTTATTAAGCTTAATGGAGCTACAATAGCTGCAGTAGCTAATCAGGTAGAAACCAGTGGTGGTCTTATATCTACTGAAGCTGCAGATAAAGCAGCAAGCTTTGTAAGCTTTGCAGATTCTTTCAATATCCCAGTCCTTACTCTTACTGCGGCAAAAGGTTTTGATGCTACTTTTGAGAGTGAGAAAACAATAGCAAAGAATGTAGCTAAACTGTCAGTAAGCTTTACAGAAGCATCAGTCCCAAAGGTAAATGTTGTTGTTGGTGATGCTTTTGGATCAGCTTATATTGTTATGAATTCCAAATCTACAGGAGCTGATATAGTTTATGCCTGGCCTACTGCAAGAATAGGTATTACTGACCCTTCAGTAGCTGCTGAAATCATTTATGCTGATGATATTGCCGGAGCTGATGATAAGGTTTCAGCTATCAAAGAAGCTTCAGCTAAGATTCAGGAAACTCAGTCAAGCGCTATTGCAGCTGCAAGAAGAGGATATGTAGATGATATAATCGAGCCGGATGCAACAAGAAAGAGACTTATTGCTGCATTTGACATGCTCGCTACTAAAAGAGAGGAAAGACCATTTAGAAAGCATATGGCATTTTAAGGAGGATTTAATTCATGAAGAAAAAACTTTCAAAAATGCTTATTCTTTCTGTGATGTTTACTTTTATTCTTTCATTAACCGCTTGTGGTGAAGAAGAAGAACTGAATTATGAAGTTAACAAGGAAACGATGCAGAATTATACTCGTGAACTCATAATGAAGTACTACAACACAAGTGAAATGGAACAGGATTTCTACCTGACTGACGGAGATGAATTAGACAAAACTGCTGTTGCCGGTTTCCTTGCTTCTGAAACTACTGATCATGTTGGTGAATTTGTTGGTTTTGAAGTTGGAGAAGGCAGTGTTGAGTTTTCAAATGGAACTGATGGCAAGGTTGTATGCTCTCAGATCTGTAATTATCAGAACCGTAATGTAAAGGTATCTATTTCCTATAAACAGAATAAAGCATTTGAAATTGACAAAGAGAAAACATATAACAAGCTGGTTGAACAGGCTGCACAGTATGGTGTAGATGTTACAGATTATGTAACACAGATGTATAGTTCTTATCCGGAACTTGATATGTCCTCAATGGATAAATTCCTTGATTCATATCTTGCAGAAGGTTATGGTGAAAGACCATATGAAGCAATCGATTGTGAAGTCAGTGCAATATATTCAAAGAAAGAGTTGATTGGACAGGCTGGTAAGAATACAGCTATAGGTATGGGTGTAGTTTTTTCAGTCCTGATATTTATTTCATTTATAATCAGTCTTCTGAAATATCTGCCACTCCTGTTTGATGCAGAAATCAGAAGATCACGTGCGGCTAAGAAGGCTGCTGAAGCTGAAGCTAAGAAGAAAACTGAAGAACTGATTATTGGTTCAAGAACAGATGCTGTTAAGAAAGCTTCAGATTCCGATAACGCCGCAGCGGCAGCAACTGATAAAGTTGAAAATAAATCAGCTGCACCATCTGCTGATAAGGATTTAATGAATGATAAAGAACTTGTTGCTGTTATCACAGCGGCTGTTTATGCTGCAAGCGCAGGAGCAGCAAGAGGTCCTGCATATACAGCAAGTAATGATAAGCTTGTAGTTAGATCGATAAGAAGAGCAAGATAAGAGGAGAATTAAAATGAAGAATTATAAAATTACCGTTAATGGAACAACATATGATGTAGCAGTAGAAGAGATTGGTGCCGGTGTAGCACCTGCAGCAGCATCAGTTGCAGCACCTGTAATGGCACCTGCAGCAGCTCCGGCAGCGCCTGCAGCAGCTCCGGCAGCTCCGGCAGCATCCGGTTCAAAGGGTAGCATTGTTGTATCAGCTCCTATGCCTGGAAAGATTCTTGGAGTAAAGACAGAAGTTGGTAAGGCTGTAAAGAAGGGTGATGTACTCATGATTCTTGAAGCTATGAAGATGGAGAACGAAATTGTTGCTCCTGAAGATGGTACAGTTGCATCTGTAGAAGCTACAGTTGGTGCTCAGGTTGAGTCTGGAGATACACTCGTAACTCTTGATTAATTAGCAGAATATGTCATTCCGTTTTCGGTTTATTACCGAATAACGGGATTTTGGAGGTCAAAATGAAAGAGATAATTCTAAATCTGGCCAGTCAGACAGGTTTTGCTACTCTCGATTGGAAGAATTACATAATGATTCTTGTTGCATTTCTCTTTATGTATCTTGCAAT
>CACZPG010000247.1 GCA_902782965.1 uncultured Lachnospiraceae bacterium | reverse complement strand
TTTTAGCCACGCTTAGCTATGCTAAGCGCGGGCAGAAGTGTCTGCGAAGCAGACAGTAGAGCACGAAGTGCGGACTTTCCGAATGAGCTTTGAGCGAATAGTTTTGCAGGGACGCAAAGCGCATACAAATTTATACCCTTACTTTACCTCTCCATCTTCCAGATCTCAGCCGAATATGGTTTCAGCTCTGAACCGCCACCGAAGTCATGCAGTGTTCCGGTTATAAGTTCATCAGCCTGGCCGCATCCTGCATCGAAGTGTGCAGTATATGGCTGATCAGATGCGTTGATGGCCACGAGGATTCTCTCGTTCTCGGATTTACGTTCGAATATACATTGATGATTAGTGAGGACAACGCTTCGGAAACTTCCATAGTTAAGTGCCTCGCTGTTTTTCTTTATTTCAGCAAGCTTGGCGATAAGGTCAGTAAGTTCATTCCACTGAGGTTCATCGAAGCTTACACGAAGTGCGGGATCACCTTCTTCCTTACGTGCTTCAGCACCCCATTCACTTCCATAATAAACACACGGGAATCCCGGCATACCAAATGAAAGTGCATATACGAGTGGAAGATGATTCTTATTTGTAAGAATACTTGCTATTCTTGAAACGTCATGATTATCTACGAAGGACATTAGATGCATGTTCTTATAACGGCACCAGTCCTCCGGACCGAACTGCTGCATAAGGGAGTGGATAATCTCAAACATATTCATGGAATTAAAGCTTGAGAAGAGACCCTTATAGCAGGCATAGTTAGTGCAGCTGTCCAGCATTCCAGGACCGACAAACATTGCATAGTCACCGTGGAGAAGCTCACCCAGCAGAAGGAATTCCTCCTTGAGTCCCAGAGTATATTCCTTCAGGTTATGAATGAAACCTCTGTCCAGACAGTAGGCTACATCCAGTCTCAGTCCATCTATATCAAAATAGTCAACCCAGTATTTTACCTTGTCGAATATATGATCAACAACAGCAGGATTCTGAAGGTTCAGTTTTACCAGGTCGAAGTTGCCTTCCCAGCCTTCATACCAGAAACCGTCGTTATAATTTGAATTTCCGTCAAAGGAAATATGGAACCAGTCTTTATACGGAGAATCCCATTTCTTCTCCAGAACATCCTGAAATGCCCAGAAGCCTCTTCCAACATGATTGAAAACTCCATCTAAAACAACCTTGATTCCGGCCTCGTGAAGAGCCTCAACAACCTTTTTGAAGTCCTCGTTGGTTCCAAGCCTCTTGTCGATAAGACCGTAATCTCTTGTATTGTATCCATGTGTATCAGATTCAAATACCGGTGAGAAATAGATTGCATTTGCTCCGAGTTTCTGGATATGGGGTATCCAGTCAATCACCTTATTGATGCGTGATGTCAGAATGCCATCATTTTCAAAAGGTGCTCCGCAGAATCCCAGCGGATAGATCTGATAAAATACTGATTGTTCGTACCACATGATTGTGTCCTCCTTGTCGGTGTAAATTTAAGCGTCATTCTTTATTTAGAAGCTTCTTCTCGGCTTTGCTGTATACTGCGCTTATAACAAAGCACAGGACACCGCTTATAAAGAAGCTGAGCGCGTGACCCGCAGTGTTCTCGTAGGTGATATCTACCATCACCAGCTTCAATGTGCATATCATGGAAACCACAAGACCGTATATTCTGAGGCTTTTGATATTCAGAAGGAAGCCAAGTACAATGAATGCAATTGCCAGAACAAATGCACTTATGCTGAGAACATAGTTAGCAGCATCGTAGGATGTCAATATAAACATTACAAGAATTGTGAATTTGATTCCAACATAAACTGATGCAACGGGCTGATCTTTCTTTAACAGTTTTATTGAATTTATACAGAACAGACCAATGGCTCCAAGTACTGCCATAAAATGTGCGATATCTCCGTTAAGCTCCACAATGGCATATAGCGAGAATAACATCAACAAACTGTTTATTACATTACTGATTATGGTAAAGGATTTTTCATTCTCATGAGTTACCCAGCTCTTTCCGTATGGAGTGATTTTAGCTGCCAGATTAATCATACCGGCCAGCCAGATATAAGTAACTGCGCTGGTGTTTTCTTCCCAGGTGTATTCAATACAGTACATAATGTAGCATATGGTAAAGAATAAAAAGAACAATGAATATGAAATATCTTTTGTAATTACATTGTATTCATTTCTCTTTATCATCATAAATACAGATATCAGAATAAAGCAGGCCAGAGGCAGTATCGTGTATGAGGTCAGATCAAGACCAAGGGAGAATACAAGTATTCCAAAGGTGACCAGACCTTTAATCTGGGAATAACGGTCTTCAATAATATAGCCATATATTATGAGAGGAACCGCCAGTATTGCGATACCAACTTTATCTTTGAGAATATCTATATTATTTATGCTGCAGAATGCGACCAGCAGCATTAGAATCTGCCAGATTTCCATCATTATCGGGAATATTTCGGCAGTAATCCTCTTCTCCCAGATTTTTTTGATACATTCCAGACCACAGTAAATTCCTATGGCAAGTATAAGTAATACAACCCAGGCGATAGTCTTGTTATCTATCAGAAGATAGGTGCAGTAGAGTAGCAGTGCATTAGCTGCCATACTGAAAATCGGCAGATAACCGGCATTCTTGTCATTTGTACTTATCAGATATAGAACCATAACTGCTATACAGGAAATGGCCAGTATAATAAGTGACACAGATACGTAAATGCCACCAGCAGAATTTTGCTGGAGATTATAGTCTGAAACCGTCAGAGCTATGATGCTTATCATAGCAAATATTCCGTGAATCAGAAGGGATATTTCATCCTTGATTCTGAGAGTCAGGAAGGCTGCGATACCAATAATGGAATATATGGTTAGTATCATAAGCATGGTGCCATCGGATTCTTTCACACACATGGCACAGCCAAAGATAATAGATATCAGGATTCCTGATTCACCGATTATCTCAAATAGTCTTTGTTTATACTTTGATAAAACGAGTACTCCCGCTCCCCACATAAGAATAAGAAGATAAAGCACGATATCATTTATTATGTGGAAATATGCATTACACATAAAGAGTGAAATATACACAGCACCAACTCCGCAGGCTGACAAAGACAGGAAGAAGGTACTCTTTCTCTCTTTGCGGAACCACATAATAAGTCCGAAAGCTGTAATACCCAGACTGACGGTAAGCATAAGAACGACCTTAATGCTGTCAGTGAGAAGTGGAACCATCAGAACAGCGAAGAGTATAAAACTTATGAAAATAAGCACTGATGCAGCGATACCCATGATATTCTTACCGAGCATGGCTTCAGTATTAATGATTCTCTTCCCGGAATTATAGGATGGAATCTCAGTAGCAGATGACTGGGCAGAAGACATAGGCTGCATATTATTTACAGCATTCTGAGCCCGCATCGATTGCTGATACTGCATAGCAGGTTGAGGATTCCCTCGGTATATTGACTGCTGTCCGGGCTGCTGAGCTGGGTTCTGTCCCTGAGGTTGAGTAGTTTGGTGCGCCTGTATCTGTCCGGGCTGTTGTTGTGTCTGATATGCAGGCATACGACCCTGTTGCTGCCCAGGTTGTTGTCCCTGCTGCTGTCCGGGCTGTTGAGCTGACATCTGCCCAGGCTGCACAATTGGCTGCTGACCGGTTGCAGGTGTCGGGTTATACTTCGTGTTTTCTTCTGTTTTATTCTGAGAAACGTTCTGAAGCTTCTTCATTTCTGCAAGCTCAGCTTCCATACCACTGATCCGTGAGCTCAGATTAAGGAGCATCTGCTTGCTTTGCCTCAGTTCATTCTCCAAACGTTCAATATCTGACATAGTAATCCCTCAAATAATACAATTAACCACTAATAAACCACGAGCCGGAGCGGATAGTTCCCGGTGGCTCTATCTCGGATAAGTATACCTTATAGGGCGGGAAGTGTCAAAAATGCGGTGGTATCCATTGGATACTTTTGCGTTAATCACTGCTTTTGCCCGTCTTTTTG
>CACZPG010000246.1 GCA_902782965.1 uncultured Lachnospiraceae bacterium | reverse complement strand
TGGGAGTTCCCATGAGTGCCGGTTCGGACATTCATTTCTTCTATGACGGTCCTAAAGGTGGCATGATGTTTGATGACAGGATAGATAGTATAGAAGACTATGTAAATGCTGTTATAGCCGAGAAGGGAATCCCTGTGGTAGTAAGTAAAGGAAAGGCTGTGCCGGTTGAGAAATATGACAGCCTCAGAGTTCCGGAGCATGGTCCGACCTTTGAATTAATCAGAAACTGATTAAACTGATTAGAATAAGATTATATAGAGAAGATTATTACGAGAAGCTTTAAAATATAGAAACGATTACAGAAAAATGTGATATACTAAATAGACTATAAAATGAGTCAAAGAGAAGCGGCTATTATGACTCATAACAGGGGAATGAAAATGATAGATTATAATTTGAAGAATAAAATTGATGATACCTTCCGGATGCTGGATGATATTCAGAATAGAACACCGGAGCTGACTGCCAGTACCGGGATGACACTCCGGGAAATGCTTAAATATAATCTGCTTCAGTATGTGGGATTTCTTTTTGAATCCGATGGAACAGATGGAAGACAGGAACTGGAATTCATCAGGGATTATCTGGGTTCGGTCATGACCATTACCCAGTTTCTGAATTTCAAATATGGAAAATGCATGGATAAGAATTTCATTAACATGCCTCCCCGCTGTATGCTGTATCTGGCAAAGAGCGATCTATCTGAAGGTGCAGTGAAGTCTCCTGCAGGAAGACCTGTTTCCAAGGAAGTAGTGGAGCTCTATAATGAAATTGGAACGGCTTTCGTTGCTGTTAATGGTGAGTCCGTGACAGAGCTTGCCAATATGTCTAATTATTCTCTCATGCTGGATAATTTCCTGAAGGAATACGGTCTGTATTTTACAGATGGAGTACCTAAGGGAAGAATCAATCCTAAGAGCAGAAATCTCAGAGGTAACAAAACAGGAAGACCTAATAATATAAATTCCCGCGGCTCCGCAAATGCAGGAACTGCTTCAAATTCTGCTAAGACACCTTCTGCTTCCGGAGACAACGGCTCCGAAGAGAAGGAAGAAACTCTTGAACAGATGATGGAGGAACTGAATTCGCTGGTAGGACTTAAATCCGTAAAGCAGGATCTCACCAATCTCATTAATCTGGTCAAGGTTCGTAAACTTCGTGAGGAGAGAGGAATGAAGCAGCCGGATATAACGCTTCATCTTGTTTTCTCCGGAAACCCGGGAACCGGTAAGACTACTGTGGCAAGACTGCTGGCTAAGATTTATAAGGTTCTGGGAGTTGTAAGTGAAGGACAGCTGGTTGAAGTAGACCGTTCTAATCTTGTGGCAGGATATATAGGTCAGACAGCCACACAGACAGCTGAGATCGTTGAAAGTGCCATCGGAGGAATACTATTCATAGACGAGGCCTATACTCTGATCAAATCAGGTGATGAGAAGGATTTCGGACAGGAAGCGGTTGATACTCTTCTTAAGATGATGGAAGATAATCGTGATGACCTGATCGTGATAGTGGCCGGATATACGGATAAGATGGAAGAATTCGTTAATTCCAATCCCGGACTTAAATCCAGATTTAATAAATATATTTTCTTCAATGATTATTCCGGAAATGAGCTTAATCAGATATTTGATTCCATGGCAAAGAAGCAGGAATATGTAACCGATGAGGAAGCTTCCAAGTATGTTCTTGAATATCTGACTAAGAGAGCCAAGTCTCATGAGGAGAATTTTGCAAATGCAAGAGAGGCCAGAAATTATCTGGAGCGCTGCATAGAGAGGCAGGCTACCAGAATAGTGGATATAAAGGATATCAGTGATGATGATCTGAAAACACTCAAGCTTGCAGATGTTCAGGAATAGATTATCTGTCTGCCCCGGCGTATTCAGGGTGGATGGGGAAAAGAGAATCCTATCAAAATGACAACGAAAGAATCCAGCCGTCGTCAGATGATGACGGAGACGCCTGTACCACAGCTGATAACCCGGCTCGCTGTTCCGACAATTATCAGCATGCTGGTAACAGCATTTTATAATTCCGCCGATACATATTTTGTAGGCAAGATTTCCACCGAGGCTACGGCTGCGGTGGGACTTGTTTTTTCTGTGATGGCTATTATTCAGGCTCTTGGTTTCTTCTGTGGACATGGCTCGGGTAATTATCTGTCCAGAATGCTTGGAGCAGGAAATAAGAAGGAAGCAAACGAAATGGCTTCCACCGGATTTGCCATTTCCATTATCCTGGGATGCACGGTGGTGGTTCTTGGAAATATTTTCATCGATAAGCTGGCGCTTTGGATTGGTGCCACCCCCACAACGATGGAGGATACCATGGCATATATGAGGGTAATCCTCATTGGTGCTCCGCTTATGATGGGACAGTTTGTTATTAACAATCAGCTCAGGTTTCAGGGAAGTGCCGTCTATGCGATGATCGGACTCATGTGTGGAGCGGTTATAAACGTAGTACTGGATCCGCTGCTTATTCTCGTGTTTGATATGGGAGTTACCGGAGCGGGAATAGCTACTGTATCCGGACAGCTTATAAGCTTTATAGTTCTGCTGATAGGAAGCAACAAAGGGGAGAATATACATCTCCATATAAGAAATGTACACATTAATCTGCATTATATTGTTGAAATAATAAACGGTGGTGCGCCATCTCTTTTCAGACAGGGTCTTGCTGCGGCATCTACTCTGCTGTTGAACAAATATGCCGGTCATTATGGCGGTGATGCAGCAATAGCGGGAATGTCTATAGTATCAAGAGTAATGATGGCCATGGTTTCTGCCCTGATTGGATTCGGTCAGGGATATCAGCCGGTCTGCTCCTATAATTATGGAGCAGGGTTAAAGAACAGAGTAAAGGAAGGCTTCTATTTCTGTGTCAAATGGGGAACCATAGTTCTTGCGGCTTTCGCCGTTCTGTCGATTATTTTTGCACCGGAAATCGTAGGCTGGTTCAGAGATGACCCACAGGTTATTGAGGTTGGAAAAGTAGCACTCAGATGTCAGGCTGCGGTTATGCCTCTGATGGCTACCACAATCATTTGCAATATGATGCTCCAGTCTATCGGAAAAGGTTTCAAGGCCAGCATAACATCTTCTGCCAGAAACGGTATCTGCTTTATTCCAATGATTCTGATACTTCCGGCATTCTTTGGTATAACAGGAGTTGAGATTACACAGACGGTGGCAGACGTTCTTTCAATGCTGATCACACTTCCTATCGCCTGGTCAGAGTTGAAGAAGTTATAAGTATGGCTCGTTGAAACTTAATTTATTGTTCAAGGTATAACCTATGTTCGTTAAGAATCTGAAATTAAAGAACAGAACATTTCTTATAATCACAGCTCTTTTCTGGGCTGTGGTTTTATTTGTCTTAAATCCTTTCAAAATGGGAAGGGGTTCGATAAGCAGCTCTGAGATAAGCAGTGGAGAAGTGCTTAATGTGATAGACCCTATAAGCTCAGAGACTACTGTCACCCAGTCTTTTGTATCCCAATATGATAATATGTGCTCGGTTGCCTTATATTTTGATACGATGGGTGAACAGAAATACGGGAAGGTTTTATTTTCGCTGCTTTCAGAATCGGGAGAAGCGATTGCTCAGGAAGAAATAGATATGTCTCTATTAGAAGACAAGAGTTTCTATACAGTATTATTTGATGAGGTAAAGCAGTCCAAAGGCAGAAAATTCATAGCCAGGATCACCTCTACGGTTAATAAGTCTTCGGACGGAGTGAGTCTGTGGTATCGTGCAAAGGATGGTGAAAGTCTGAGTGCCACTGTAAATGGCAAGGTAATCGGTGGAACTCTTATGATGAAAATCGGTTTCTATGACTATGGACTTCAGGTGGTCAGGATTATCTGCTGGATTCTGCTGATAATTACATCTTTATTATTTGTAATTAATATTTCTGACTGTTATGAGAAAAACTTTATTATTCTTGCGTTTTTCCTGGGGCTCCTGTCGGTTGTATTCAATCCTTTTCCACATGCAATAGATGAATCCACCCATTTCTTCAGATCCTTCATGATCAGTCAGGGAGATTTTGATGATGTGATCCGCATAGGTCAGATAGGAGGAAATGTATCTGTTAATTATTCGGATATTGTTGATAACAGTATGAGCGTCAAGAGTCTGTATCAGAATCCTGACCGATGGCTGCAGTCCTTCAGCTCCAAACGGGATTTCTATGTTAATCCGTATATGTCTTCGGTGGTTCCGGTTAATCACTGCTTTGCGGCAGCAGGAATATTCCTCTGCAGGGTTTTAGGACTTCCGGCAGTGGTTGTTATCTATCTGGGGCGGCTTATTACATTTCTTATATATGTTCTGCTCTGTTACTTCGCCATTAAGAAAGCAGAATATTATAAGGGAATGTTCTTTGCGGTTTCGACTCTTCCGATCAGCATCTGGCTTGCTGCATCATTTTCCATCGATCCTCTGGTAATATCAGCTTCCCTTCTATATACCTCCATATGTCTGAGACATTTCTTTGATCAGGAACTCAGGCTCACGGGAAAGGAAAGGGCAGCGCTGATCATTACTGCTGTGATAATAGTCTCCGTTAAATATATGATATATTCCCCGATTCTTCTGATGGTATTTCTGATACCGGGAAGTAAAATCGGTAAGAAAAGGTATATGGCTGTATGTGTGACAGGGGCAGTTCTCATGATCGTATTTGCACTCTGGCAGGTGCTCCTGATGAAGAAGTTTCCTTTTGTCGAAGACAGAAACGGAGATGTAAATGTTGCAAGACAGATAAGTTATGTTTTCAGTCATATACCTGATACAGTCCGTACATTCATAAAATACATTTCAGACAGCATGACCTCTCATATAGAGAATATAAGTTACTATGATACATTCACTGCTTTAACAAGACTTACAGGTTTCCTTGTAATGGCGGGAGCTGCAATAGACCCGGATAAATATGAATTCAAGGACAGTCATATGAAAAGAAAACTTCTCTGGATATGTATCAGCATTTTAGCAGTATGTTCACTGCTGATAATGGCGTCCTTATATGCAGGCTATACGCCGGTGGGAAAGAATACTATAGATGGCATTCAGCCCAGATATTTCATTCCAATCATTATTTATGCAATGATACCGGTATCCATGATCAAACTAAGAAATGAAATTCCGAGATACAGGGAGAAGCTTTCTATGTTGATGGGACTGGAAATGATGAATATGCTGTCGGCACTCGTAGAGAAAACATTTAAGTGATAGTTGAGCAATGGCACTTAATCTGATATAGTGATTAAGTACTGGGTGAGCGTTTATAAAAAGGGGGAAAACATCATGAGAATCAGACCGTGCATAGATATACATGATGGAAAAGTTAAACAGATAGTGGGAGGTTCCCTGGATGATATAACAGGGGCTGATACCAATTATATTTCAGAGCATGGAGCTTCTTTCTTCGGAAGACTGTATAAGAACTGCAAGCTTCCGGGAGGCCATATTATCCTGCTGAATAAGGCGGGTACCAAAGAATACCGCGAAGATCTGAGAGCGGCCTCTGATGCTATGAGTGAATATCCTCAGGGCTTTATGATCGGAGGCGGAGTTACATCGGAGAATGCTGAAAGCTATATTAAGCTTGGTGCGTCTCATGTTATCGTGACCTCTTATGTATTCAGAGATGGAATAATTGATTATGACAGGCTGAATGAACTGGTAGGATTAGTAGGAAAGGAACATCTGGTGCTGGATCTTTCCTGCAGAAAGAAATCATCCGGGGAAGGCTCTGATTATTATATAGTGACTGATCGCTGGCAGAAATTTACGGATACAGTTCTGAGTCATGAGACTATGACAAAACTTCAGGAATATGCAGATGAATATCTGATCCATGCTGTTGATGCAGAAGGAAGAAAGAGCGGAATTGATATTGAGCTGATCCGTCTTCTTGGAAGCTGGAAGGGTGATCTGCCGATAACTTATGCCGGAGGAGTATCTAGTTTCGAAGATCTGGATACCATAAGACAACTGGGGAATGATAAGATTGACGTTACGATAGGAAGCGCACTTAATATCTTCGGAGGAGATATGGATTTCCATGAGGTTCTCAACTATGTGGGAAATCCCCAGTAATTAATCTTTACCTTATTTGGAGGATTGTTATGAGAAAAAGAAGGATAACAGCAATTATTCTCGCTGCTGTAATGGCATTAAGTCTGTCTGCCTGTGGAAACGCCGGTACTGAAACTACTGAGGGCAGTAGTGAAGCAGCTGTTCAGCAGGAGGCTGAGTCGGATGGATCCCCATCGGATGCCGATTCTGAGAGTGATCAGGCTGGTAACCAGCCGGTAGAAAGCTCTTTGAAGGGAACAGGTCCCGCGTTGAGAGAGGATGCATTTTCATCTGAAGGTGGAAATGAGTCAGCTCAGCTAAAGAGTGGAGACGTAGTCGTAGATATTAATTTTGATGATAATGATGTGGATGGGTTTGTATCCTATACAAACGGTGGTTCCTTCGATCTGGGAAATAAGGATGGACAGCTGGTAGCAACTATAAAGAACTGCGGAACTCTGGATTATGCAAATCAGGTTTACTGGGATGGTTTCTCTCTTAGTGAGAAATGTGTATATACCTATAGCTTTGACATCTCTTCAGATATAGCCAGAAAGGTTGAATATCGTCTTCAGATAAATGGTGGTGATTATCATGCTTATCAGGGAGAGAAGATTGATGTGGGTCCGGAGGTTACTAATTTCTCTGTAGACTTCGAGATGACTGAGAAATCAGATCCTGCACCACGTCTTGTATTCAATATGGGAAAGATGGACGATATGTCTTCTGATCCGGGAGAGCATAATGTCTATATAGATAATATTAAACTTGAAATTAAGGATGCTTCAAATGCCATTGAGGTTTCTGCTCTTCCTACATATGTTAATGTAGCAGTTAATCAGATGGGCTATAAACCTGATGACAAGAAGATAGCTGTTGTTAAGACAGATACTACGGACAAAGAAGAATTTATAGTATGTAATTCGGATACCAATGAAACAGTTTATGTTGGAAATCTTGGAGAGCCTATATATGATTACGGTGCTGATATGAACGTAAGACAGGCTGATTTCTCTGAAGTTACCGAACCGGGACAATACTATATTTATACTAATGAAGGTGCAAGTTACGCCTTTTATGTAGGGGTAGATCCTTATATTGAAATTTATCGTGATACGGTATTGATGCTGTATAGACAGAGATGCGGAGTGGCTCTTGATGATGGAAGCGAGTTCAGCCATCCTGCCTGTCATACGGATAAAGCCGTAATCTATGACAGTCCGGATAGTGGAGCTGTTGATGTAAGTGGTGGCTGGCATGATGCCGGTGATTACGGAAGATATACAGTTTCAACGGCTAAGACTATAGCAGACCTGCTGCTCAGTTACACTGATTTCGGAGTGAATGATGATGACATGGGAATTCCTGAAAGTGGAAATGGAGTCCCTGATATACTTGATGAAGCCAGAGTTGGTCTTGACTGGATGCTGAAGATGCAGGATCCGGAGACAGGAGGAGTTTATCATAAGGTTACCTGTGAGGTATTCCCGGAGACAGTTCCTCCTCAGGATGAAACTGACCAGCTGATTCTTTCACCGATTTCGGTAACAGCTACAGGAGATTTTGCAGCTGTTCTTGCCAAGGCATCGGTAGTTTATAAGGATATTGATCCGGATTTCAGTGAAGCTGCTCTGAGTGCTGCCGAAAAGGCCTGGGATTATATTGATGGTCTTGACAGCTTTACAGGATTTCATAATCCACAGGGTATTGTAACCGGTGAATATCCGGATTCCAGTACTCTTGATGAGAGATACTGGGCGGCTGCTGAACTCTATATTGCAGGCGTAGATAAAACTAAGGCATTTCTTGATGATACAAAGCCTTCGGATATTAAGGAAGGTCTCGGATGGGCAGATATCGGAATCTATGCTGATTATGATCTGGCTCTGTGTGACGACAGTGACCTTAGTGAAACAGGTAAGCAGCGTATTAAGGAAAAGGCTGATGAACTGGTTAAGCAGTCTATGAATACGGGATACAATCTATGCTTCGGAAGTGGTTTTGACTGGGGTAGCAATATGAGAGTCGCTAATGACGGAATGCTTCTGTACATGGCTGCCATTGTAACCGGAGATTCGGCTTACAGTGAGCTGGCAGGCTTACAGCTGGATTATATTCTCGGAACGAATGCATTGGGTTATTGCTTTGTAACCGGATATGGAACACTTACACCTGAGAATCCTCACCACAGACCTTCACAGGTGGCCGGAATGGCTATAAGTGGAATGCTTGTAGGTGGACCGGATAAGAATCTTGATGATCCATATGCGATAGCAGTACTTAAAGAAGAAAGTGCTGCGATGAGCTATGTGGATAATGCACAGAGTTATTCAACTAATGAAGTTGCAATCTACTGGAATTCTCCGCTGATCTATCTTCTTGCGGCAGAGCAGTAGGTCTTGATAATTGTATTTTACATGAATAATTAATTGTTTCAGGTGCCGGAAGAAATTTTGGCACCTTAAGCATTCTATAACCGGAGATAGTTTAACAATGGCAGATAATAACAAAAATAAGGGCTTTCTTGATAATAACTGGTCATGGCTTCTGGCAATGGCTCTTACAGCTGTTTTTATGCTTATGTATATGATGATAGACCGGGTGGCCCCTTTTGGTTATAATTCATTTACACTGGTTGACAGTATTCACCAGTATATTCCTTTTATGAGTGATTACCAGGATAAGCTGCTTCATGGAAAGAGCCTTCTTTATACCTGGGATGTAGGTCTGGGACAGAATTTTCAGTCTTTGCTCCTGTACTATATGGCGTCACCTTTTAATCTTCTTCTGGTATTTTTCTCCAGAAAAGGTATTATCGGAATGTTCTCTCTGCTGGTTGCATTGAAGATAGCTTTATCAGCCGGCTGCTTCGGGTTCCTGCTGTCTCGCAGGGATAATGAAGTCAGAAACAATCTGATAGTGACAGCCATGTCTTTATGCTATGCGCTTTCTACATACATTTGCGGATATTACTGGAATATCATGTGGCTGGACTGCATCATGGTTTTTCCTCTTATTATCCTGGGATTTGAAAGGCTGATGACCAGAAATGCTCCAGGAATGTATATTCTGGCATTGTTTTACAGTATGTACTGTAATTATTATATCTCTTTCATAATTTGTATTTTTATGATTCTGTGGTTTCTTGCTACAGGTCATAGGAATGTGAAGGGCTTCTTTATTGATGGCCTTAAGTTTGCAGGAGCCTCTCTTCTGTCAGCTCTGATGGCAGCCTTTTCACTTATTATGGCTTATCTTGCTATAATGAAAACTGCTTCAGCAGGCAGCTCGATGCCCGGATTTAAATGGTATCAGAGTTTTCTGGAACTTCTGAAGCATCAGTATATTCTGATAAAGCCGGTAACTATGGATTCCTTTGATGGAAATGCCAATCTTTTTGCCGGAATGATCGTATATGTACTGTTCTTTGTTTATTTCTTCTCTAAGAATATTCCTATAGCAGAGAAAATAAGAAAAGGTCTTCTTGTTGCCCTCCTGCTTATCAGCATGAATCAGGAACAGCTGAATTTCATATGGCACGGATTTCACAACCAGTTTGGAATTCCTAACAGGTTCTCGTTTATGTATATATTTGTCTTGATATATATGGCCTATGACGTAATTCGGGACATTAGAAATGTAGGAATAGTCTCCATAGTAGCCGGTACAATTGCAAGTAGTATTCTTCTTGCAGTCATTTATTATAAAACGGATATGACGGGGGTATTTCCGGCGCTTGTCGTAATGATAGTTTCCTACAGTCTGATAGTAATATATGCTGTGATACTGATGCTTGCCGAGGAACAGAAACTTAAAACTATTGGCCTGTCGGTAATCCTGTTTTTCTTTATTGCCAGTGAAATGATGACAAATGCCTGGTTAGGTATTTCTGATCATGGCACCTGTGATGGTGGTTATTATATGAGTTATTCGGATAGAATGCAGACCGCCGTAACAGAGGTTGATCACCTGGCAGAAACAAAGGGCTGTACATTCTACAGGTCAGATGTGGTATCTCCGATAATGCTGGATGAGAATACCTATAATAATATGAGAAGTATAGGAACCTTCTGTACAACAGTAAGAGGAGATATGGTTGATGCAATGTCTCATCTTGGTTTCTATACCGGCTCCAACGAATTTCTTTTCCTGGGATCGAATCCTGTAACCAATGATCTGCTCGGTGTCAGATACATTTATCTGAAGGACGGGGATTATTATCCTATGGAGAATGATTATCCAATAGTATACAATTCTGACGGAGTAAGAGTATTAGAGAATAAGAATGCCATGTCAATAGGCTTCGCATTGGATGATGGAGTAGATAACTGGGATACAGGCTCTTATAATTCTGCAGAAGTAATTAATGATTTTGTTGATAAATCAGTTCATGTAGGAAAGCTCTTCGATGATGTACATACCATGTATTCTGTTTCCGGTGAGAATTGTACTCCTGAATTCGATTCGAATACGCCGGATCTGATATATTACAGTGATGGTTATGGCGATACAATAACTATAAATGCTACAATGATCATTCCAGAGGATGCAAGATACATTATTAATATAAGGGGTAATTATCTGGAAAATATAATCTACTGTGTTAATGATGCTCAGAAGGCCTCCGGAAGATATCAGACTCAGCTTATGGATCTGGGAGACCTGAAAGCGGGAGACATAGTAAGATTCACAATGGAATTCTCTGAGGACTATTCCCCTGAAGGTTCCGTTTCCATGTTCCTGTCTACGTTGAATAAGGATAACCTTTCAAGATTCAGGGGCGAACTTCAGAAACGTGAAATGATCGTAACTGAAATGACGGATAATACAGTAAAGGGAACAGTCCATATGGAGAAGAATCAGCTTCTCTTCACCACTATTCCGTATGATGAAGGCTGGCGTGCATATATTGATGGAGAAGAATATTATCCGGAGGAAACAGGTGATGGTTTCCTGTGTCTGTGGCTGGATGAAGGTGAGCATGATATAGAGCTTAAGTTCATTCCTGAGGGAATGAAAGCAGGTATCCTACTCAGCGTGATAGGATGGCTTCTCTTTATAATTATGTCCCTTGTGATCAGAAAGAATGGCATTTCAAAAAGTGAGAAAAATGAGGCTTCAGAGGAGGCTTCAGAGG
>CACZPG010000245.1 GCA_902782965.1 uncultured Lachnospiraceae bacterium | reverse complement strand
TATAATGCCGGCTTATCATCATTCAGGTTCTCATCCACAAAGAGAAGGAGCCAGAAATAAAACATCTTGGGACTTTCGGTTCTATAATTACGTCTGACAATATTAGCGGTCTTTCTTGTAATATCATCATCCTTCTCCATCATAGCCTTCAGATAATTATAATAACAGAGCTCCTGGTTTCCCATGCTCTCTTTATCAACATCCGCCTCTATACGAAGGAATTCCTGTTCAACTCTGGAATACTCACCTGCAAGAATATTCATGTGAATTATTCCCAGCCGATACATATCATCCTCCGGCTCCAGTTCATTAAGTTTCTTAAGAGCCTTCAGATTATTACTGATGAATTCATCAAGACTGATCCTGTCCATTCTGAAATCCAGATAAGATCTGGTAATATCAGACTTACACTTCTTGTAGGTCTGGATTCTGGCTCTGCTTTCATGATTAGCTCGTGCCTGAGTGGGTTTCAGAAGATGAATCTCCACTTCAATATGCTGATAAATATTCTCTATAATAATTTTACCGGTATTTTCACCATCCGGAACGTGTTCAGGAGATATGTACACGTTGAGCGAACATACATTTCCGGTGAAATCCTTGGCAGATATTGTCTTCTTGGACGGAATAATAAATTCTGTGTCAGAACGGATTTCAGAATAGGTGTAGCCCCATGTATTCTTCTGAATATTTATGGTCACGCTTTCCGTTTCACGAGGCATATCTATATCCAGCTTTGCCTTAGATACAGACAAAGTAACTGTTCTCTTCTTTGACACCAGAACGAGAAATTCTTCCATGGCCTGATTAACAGAACGGCTCTCCAGAAGACTCTCATAAATCTTCTTGATAATGGTTTCTCTCTCAATGAATGTACGTCTGAAGTCATCACGAACAAAAAGCCTTGCAGCATCATTCCAGTTTCTCTCTGCAAGAGAAGCAAATTTGAAAAGATCATCTATCCTTTCATCGTGATGCTTAACGCATGGCTGAACTATACTGATATCATACGGAAGTCTCCATTCACCACCGTCTGTAATAACATTTATATGTCCCTTGAAATTCTGACCTGCTTCAAGACAGGTAGCATCAAGAGAATACCTAACCGTATAATCTCTGCTTATGAAATTATGATCCTCGAACCTCAGCAGATACCTGCTGTCATATACCATTCCTTTAATCGGATAACCGTTAAGACTCTCTACTGTAAAGGTTCCCTCATATACTGTTCCAGCTTCTATACTGATCCTGAAACTGGTCTCAGATATTCTCACTTCGGGTCTGTCAACTATAAACTGACCCTTGGCATATTGCTCAACTATTGCCTTCATCCCACTACTCCATTCACACACCACACCGCATCAAAAAGCACTGATTCCTGCAGTGTAACGGTTATAAAAATTTCTTGAAACAATGTATCTAACTGTTGTACAATATAGTTGTTTAATAAAAAATTCGAAAATAAATCAACTTATTATAACAAATAAAGTATATTTTTTAAAGGAAAATTATCATGAACAATGCACCACTCAGAATAGAACAATATGCTACCGTTCTTTATAATGCTAATCTTAATCCCAGAGGCATTCCTGATTCCGTCAGATATGCCATCAAAGACAATATCGATACAATCTCAAAATACCCTGATATCTATTATAACAAACTTAAAAAAGCCGTATCTGAGTATACAAATACAGCAATTGATAATGTTATTATGGGAAACGGTTCTTCTGATCTTCTCAAGATATATATTTCTCTTCTCAGACCGGTCAAAACCCTGCTTATCGTTCCCGGTCCTACTGAATACGAGAGGGTATTGAAGGATTTCGATTCTGAGATAGCATACTTTGAGCTGAATGAAGAAGATGAATTTAAACTTGACTCTGATGCTCTCATTAATTATCTGAGTGACGATATGGATATGCTTATTCTTGCAAATCCAAATAATCCGACTTCCAGAAAACTGGCTCTTGATGATATCAAAAATATAGCCAAGGCTTGTCAGGAAAAGAATATTTTCTTCCTGATAGACGAAATGTATATAGAATTCGTCGAGAAATACCGCAGCATTACAGCAGTTCCTCTTGTAAAGGAATTCAGCAATATAGCTGTTCTTCGAAGCGTATCTAAATTCTTCGCAGTTCCGGGACTCAGATTTGCCTATGCAATTATGAATAATCCTGATATCAAGTCGAAGATTGATCTTGCAACCACCAAGAATAATATAGCTTCGCTCACTGCCATAGCCATCACCAATATGTTTAATGATAAGGAATACATCGAACAGTCCGTATCCACTATTCATACAGAACGATCTCTCGTTTACCTGGCTATGTCCACCAGCCGTTCCATTCATCTTTTCAAACCGGATGCGAACTTCATGCTGGTTAAGCTTCTTAAAGATGATATCACTTCAGCTGATGTTGCCGCACACGCTTCACAGCGAGGAATAATCATCAGAAAATGTGATGATATCAAAGGTCTTTCAAACAAATATATCAGGCTCTGTTTCATGAATCCGAAGCAGAACGATCTGATGGTAAATACAATTCTTGAGATAGTATAAAAGATATTATAAAAGATAATACAGGCGGGTCAGATAAACGCTTATTCTGACTCATCCGGATACAAAGCGGGGACATTTCTTCCGACACATTAAATAAATGTGCAAGGAGAAACGTCCCCGTTTCATATTTTCATCAACTGCCAAAGGTATTTGGCATTGAAAGCTTTATTATATTAATATACCAGTCAACCAGCTGGCTTCCGAATATGGTCGACATTACCAGGCCGATACATAGTGACGGACCGAAAGGCATATGCTGTTTGCCACCCTTCTTCTTTCGAACCAGAAGCACCACGCCTATTGCCGCCCCCAGAAAAAGGCCGAAAATAAAAGCTGTGAGAATTCCTTTCCATCCCAGAAGAAGACCTGCTGCAGCCATCAGTTTCATGTCGCCTCCTCCGAAGGCTCCGCTTACCAGAAACGAAACCAGAAGCATGAATCCACTGATACACACGAATCCTATTATCCTCTGTACAAGGGTTATTTCAGGGTTTATCCATATTGAGGCTATACCCAGAACCAGAATGGCGTAATTAAGCGCCGGCGGGATTTCCATGGTAGCCATATCTACGAAAGCAATGATCGTTATCAGCGCGAAAAACAGAAAGAATATAATGGTATTCAGGCTTAATCCGAATTTATAACCCACCAGACCACCGAGAAGGATGCCCAGTCCGGATACGATAAAGAATTTGACCTTATTCTCCTCGAAAACCTCCTTCAGACCAACCTTTAACTTCTCAGCTTCAAGAATCTTGGCCTCTTTGGCAGCCTCTTTCTGCTTCTTGGTCATAACTCCATCAACGTCCTCATCATAATCCTCCCGGCTTCTTACCCGGGCAATGAGTCGTCGAATAACTATATTCAGAAAAGTATAAATAATTCCTCCGGCAACAGCCAGAATGATAATCATGGGTATATTCATATACATTTCCTTCTGACACTTATAACATTACTCTTCTGTTTCTGCCAGTTTGATGCCCAGTTCTTCAAGCTGAACCGGATCAACTATATTAGGAGCTTCACACATAAGGTCGGATGCATCCTTAACCTTCGGAAAGGCCATAACATCACGAATGGAATCTGCCTTAGTCATAAGCATAAGAAGTCTGTCCAGACCATAGGCAAGTCCTGCATGAGGCGGTACGCCATACTTAAATGCAGTAAGCAGGAAGCCGAACTTATCATTGGCATCTTCCTTCTCAAGACCTATAGTCTTAAACATAAGCTCCTGTATATCATCCTGATGGATTCTTACAGAACCACCACCAAGCTCTACTCCGTTAAGTACAATATCATAAGCCTTTGCACGAACAGCACCCGGATCAGATTCAATCTTATCCAGATCCTCCTCCATAGGCATGGTAAACGGATGATGCATTGCTACGAATCTCTCTTCATCCTCACTCCACTCCAGCAGAGGGAATTCAGTAATCCATACAAATCTGAATTCATCCCTGTCAAACATATCATGCTCATCAGCAATATGACATCTGAGGGCTCCGAGAGTTTCAAGAACCAGCTTCTTCTTGGTATCAGCCAGAATCAGTATCAGATCTCCTGCCTCAGCGCCGGTCTTATCCTTTATAGCAGTCAGTTCTTCTTCTGTCATAAATTTGGCAAAAGAACATTTCTCCTCGCCTTCAGGACTGATATTAATATATGCAAGTCCCTTAAGACCATAACCCTTAACGAACTCTGTAAGAGCATCTATCTTCTTACGAGCCATTCCTCCAAGTCCCTTGGCATTAATAGCACGAACAGCACCACCTGCGTCCAAAGTACCCTTGAATACTACAAACTCTGTATCCTTGACAGCATCTGCAATATCAACCAGTTCCATTCCGAATCTGAGGTCCGGTTTATCAGAGCCGAATCTCTCCATAGCTTCATGCCAGGTCATTCTCTGAATAGGAAGCTGAACATCTACATCTATAGCATCCTTGAACATCTTCTGGATAAGACGTTCATTTACATCCATAACATCATTCTCATCTACAAAGCTGAGCTCCATATCTACCTGTGTGAATTCAGGCTGTCTGTCAGCTCTGAGATCTTCATCACGGAAACATTTAGCTATCTGGAAATATCTGTCGTAACCTGAGCACATAAGCAGTTGCTTGAAGAGCTGTGGTGACTGAGGAAGTGCATAGAAATTTCCCGGATGAACACGGCTTGGAACAAGATAGTCTCTTGCACCTTCAGGCGTAGACTTGCAGAGAATCGGAGTTTCTATTTCCAGGAAACCTTCATCAGCAAGAAATGTTCTTATAGTTGTTGTTACCTTACTTCTGAGAATTATATTCTTCTGGATATCAGGACGTCTCAGATCCAGGAATCTGTACTTAAGACGTACCTCTTCTCTTGTCTGAAGATTCTCCTCAACCGGGAATGGCAGAGGTTCTGATTCAGACAGAACTCTGATAGAATCAGCTATAATCTCTATCTCGCCTGTTACAAGATTCTCGTTAATACCACCTGCACGTTTGCTGACCTTTCCGGTTACGGCAATTACAAATTCCGAATGAAGCTTTCCGGCCTTTTCAAACCCTTCAGTTCCAACTGTTTCCTCTTCAAATATAATCTGAACTACTCCACTTCTGTCTCTTAAGTCGGTAAATACAATTCCACCCTTATTACGGCTCTTCTGAACCCATCCCATTACAGTAACAGTACTTCCTATTTCTGCATTTATTACTTCTGCACATCTGTGGGTCCTCTTAAGACCCTTCATTGACTCAGCCATTATGTGACTCCTTCTTTATGTTTCTATAATATATAAATTTTTACTTTAATTTCTTAAGCTGCTTCAGCATCTTCTTCTTTGATGTATATTTCAGACTTCCAAAAGATTTTGCCTTTGAAGCATTATATGCCTTGGCATATTTCTTATTGTACTCTGCCTCTGTTACTTCCACATCATCCCATCTGTAGATATAACCTGTCTGATCGTAAGACTTGGTCTTTGAAGTCTTAGCCAGTATCTCCAGCTTACCATCCTTCTTTATCTTATGAATATAATCAAAGGATGAGGTAGTACTTGATGTAGTACTTGTAGAACACACCTTTCCTGCTTTCGGAATGTATGATACCGTGGTCTTTCCGAAAGAATTAACTCCGTCTACAAGTCCGAGCATCTTAACTTCTGATCCATCATATGAACATACGATATAATAATGAAGATACTGATTATCAGCATCCTGATAGGTTCCGATAAGTTCCGGAATTTTATCATTATTCATATCAAGAAGTTTATAATCTGTATATTTCTTTGCATCAGCACTTTTCTTAATCCAGCTATAATATGCCTTGTAAGCTTTCTTCTTAGTTCTTGCTGCCGCCTCTGTATTAACAGATGGAACAACAGAGAGAATAATTACCAGTGTAATCAGTATTGCCAGCATTCTTTTCTTCATAAACTGAACCTCCCTTTTAGGTATAGTATGATATTGTATCAAAACAAATACCATAAATTACTTATATGTTAGAATTCTCTATCACAGAAGAATTCTTCAAATTCCGTATAGCCTTCTTCCTGCATCTTTTCCTTCTGGAATTTCTTATTCTTCTTCATAATGGATACATTAACGGTAGTTCCGTTTTCTCGTTCTTCCTTAGCCTTTTCAAGTATCTTCCGGAGTTTATCAGCAGGCATCTTCTTCTCGATAAGATAAGCCTTCTTCGTACCCGCTCCCGGAACCTGAAAATCACTTTCAAGAAGAAGCATTACTATTCTTTCAAAACCAATGGAAAATCCAACTGCCGGAGTCTGCTGACCTGTAAACTTGCCGATCATTTCATCATAGCGGCCACCACCGCCGACCGATCCGCCGTATTCATCCATTGAGATTTCGAATATAGGACCTGTATAATAAGACATTCCACGAACAAGTGTCGGATCAAACTGTACCCCGAAGTCTGCTGATTTAGCATTTTCCACACTTGTTATAATAGTCTCAAGATTCTCAGAAACCTCATCATCAAGATAATCACCAAGGGTGTCCTTGATCAATCTGATATTTGCTATACTGCTCTCAGCTTTAGCTGCTGAATCATATTCTTCAGAGTTACTATTATCTGATGAACCATCTCCAACAAGCTTTGAATACATTCCCAGATATTTATCAACTTTGTCCGTGGCATAACCTTCTTTGAGAAGTTCTTCTCTGACTCCATCCAGTCCTATCTTATCCATCTTATCAAGTATGATAAATACAGTGTCATAGTCTGCTTCATCAAAACCGCTGTAAGCAGCCATGGCCTTAAGGATTCTTCTGTCATTAATTCTGATGGTAAACCTGCTGAAATCAAGTTTTCCAAGAAGTGTCGTCGTCGCAAGTATCAGTTCTATCTCGGCTATTATTCCCGGCTCACCCAGTATATCTATATCACACTGCATAAACTGACGATATCTGCCTCTCTGAGGTCTGTCAGCTCTCCACACACTTCCCATCTGAAGTGCTTTGAAAGGAGACGGAAGATCATTAGCATTATTAGCATAGTACCTTGAAAGCGGAAGTGTAAGGTCATATCTGAGTCCGCTGTCAGTAAGAATACCTGTGTCAGGTTCAGTAGCCATTTTGCTAACTGCTGACGTAAGCTTATCTCCTCTCTTCAAAATCTTGAAAATAAGCTTCTCATTCTCACCACCCTGATTACTCGAGAGATTCTCAATATGTTCCACCGCCGGAGTCTCAACTGAGGTAAAACCAAAGGATCTGTAGGTATCCTTGATCAGCCCTATGGCATAGTCTCTTATCTCCATCTCTCTTGGTAATATATCCTTCATGCCTGTTACAGGCTTCTTCTTCATTGCCATATTACTTCTCCTGAAAAATAAACTTTAAAGCGAATGTACCTTCGCAGATACATCCGCTATTATATTACAAAATCTGATTATTTTAAACCCTTTTATTACCGGGGAATAATATACCGGAAGACACCGGATTCTGATTAATGCTATGGTTGTCATTTAATATAATTCTCTGTCTTCTGCATTACTTCTCTGATTATCTGAATATTTCTGTCCACGTCATTACATTCAAGGGAATGATTGCATTCCGGATAAGAGAACCAGCTGACTCCCTTCTCATCAGCCATCTTCTTCACCCTGTCCACATCTGACCAGGGGTCTGCATCACCGATGAACATTATTACCCCGCTGTCACCCGAAGTCCCCTCCGGATCATAGATGGAAAGCGTTGCCTCTACAGGAGTATACCAGATCTGCCCGGCACTGATGTTATGCTCAGTCAAATACCTGGTAAGTATTACGGTTCCTATACTCTTTCCTATAAAAACAATATCACTGTATTCCTTGAAATCAACATTTTCAAGCTGTTCAACTGCCTGCTCATATGCCATATCAGCTGATAACTTCATTCTTTCCTGATTTCCTCTTATTTTTTCAGGAAGATCGTGGTACTCAATATTTATAATTTCATAAGCTTTATTCTTTACCAGTTTTGCAGAATAGTATAAAAGCGGCTTATCCTTGTGATATCCGATTCCCGGAAAAAACACTGCAAGTTTCTTCATACTTCGCTCCTCAATTCTCTTATAACTCGTTTCTGTAATGTAATCTGTGTAATTCTCCTTCACTTTCAAGTCCCGGAAAATCCAGCTGCCTCAAGGCCTCATAGAGTACTATAGCTACACTATTTGCAAGGTTCAGTGACCGCTCCTCCGGAAGCATCGGAATCCTGATACAGTCTTCCGGATGCTCAGCAAGGATTTCCTCCGGAATTCCTGCGCTTTCACGCCCGAACATAATATAGTCACCGTCATGAAATTGAACATCTGTATATCTGTGTTTTCCTTTAGTGGTGGCATAATAAATTCTCGGTTTTGAGAAATCATCAGCTTGGTTTACATAATCCATAAAGGCAGGATAATTATCATGTTCTGTTACATCCAGTTTCTGCCAGTAATCAAGCCCCGCTCTTTTCACTGTTTTCTCATTTATCCTGAAACCAAGCGGCCTGATAAGGTGAAGTCTCGAACCTGTGATAACACAGGTTCTTCCTATATTGCCGGTATTCTGAGGAATCTCCGGCTCATGAAGTACAATATTAATCATTGGTTCTCTCTTCTCTTTATTCTATGTGTGCGTACTTTATCAACAGCTGAGTATATGCCCTGTTCCAGGTTCCTCCGGTAATCGGAATCGCACCACCTTCAATTAATGCCTTGGTAGTTATATATCTGTAGGAGTTTTCATCGCACGGAAATATATACATTGGAATCCCGGCTGATCTGCATCTTTCAAGAAGGTGCAATGCTGACGAAGCACCTGAGTCATTACCGGCATTAGCTGTACTACTATGATATAAACCGTGAAGCACCGCACTCACACCTTCAAGATTATATCTGTCATAGTTAATACCCACATAAGGTTTAATATAAAGCACATTATCCATCAGTTCAAATCTGTTGAATAATAGCGGCGATTTCAATTGTTTATTTGAATCTGCCGGTTCGTGCAATGCCTCATTGCCAACCGATTCTACCCCGTCAACCGATATAGCAGATTCCAGCCAGGCCTCAGTTTCAACCATTCCTCTGCTAAAGAAATCTTCCGAATAGTCTCCGCATTCTTCCAGCTCGGAGGCCTTATGAACATACGATACCCCATCCATATTCCGATATACAGAATATACATTTATGATATCTTCAGTGTTCGCGTATTGTTCCTCATCACCAGCAGATAATTCAGATAATTTACTGATCATCCTTACAGCATCCCTGAGATTATCAAAAGCATTACTCTCCGGATCTGTAATAACACGATTACCCGATACCAGAATTACAGGACAGCTGATTCCTCTCATCAGAATAGAAAGCAACGGGGCTGTCATATGAAGAGTATCCGTTCCATGGAGTATAATAACACCATCAAAACTGTCATAGTCAACGCTTCGAAGATAATCCAGAAGTACATTCCATAAATGCACGGTCATATTTTCACTCAGTGTATTGATAGGACTTGCTATCTCAAAATCTATATGTTTGTAACTTTTAAGACTCTGCCTCACATTATCAAGCAGTTTCGGAAGAACATCTTCTGTGTTAATATCATTTTTCCCATTATCCGCCGAAGAAGAACTACATATAGTTCCTCCCGTTGTAATCAGTAATATTTTCATATGTATATTTCTCTCAATCCAGATTAAACATTTCTTCTTAAAATAATTTACAAAGCATCAATTGCCAGCTTTAGTCCACCCATAATTCCCTGGTTGCCCTCCAGACTGGCGGGAACAATATAACTATCCAGGTCTTTCATTTCAGGAGTACATATATATCCATTCAGTTTCTCCTCAACCTTTGACCGGATCAGCCCAAAAAGCACCTGTTCCTTCATCACCCCACCACCGAGAATTATTCTCTGAGGACTCAGAATAAGTATATATGACATTACAGCCTGGGCTATGTAATCACTTTCAAGTTCCCATACCTCAGCTCTATCCTTAAGTTCATAGGCCGGCCGTCCCCATCTCTCCTGGATTGCAGGACCGGAAGCCATTCCTTCAAAGCAGTTTTTATGAAACGGACATCTGCCCGGATAATTATCATTCTCCAGAGGTCTTATAAGAATATGCCCCGTCTCGGGATGCATCATACCATGCACAAGCTTTCCTCCGGACATTATCCCTCCACCGATACCGGTTCCTACTGTTAGATAAACCACATCTGTCAATCCTTTGGAAGTTCCCCAGGTAACTTCTCCCAGGAGAGAACCATTGACATCTGTATCAAATCCTACCGGAACATTAAGAGCCTCCTCAAAAGCCCCCACTATATTATAGTTAATCCATGGAGTTTTCGGTGTTGTAGTAATATATCCATAAGTCGCAGAATTCTTATTAAGATCAACCGGGCCGAAGCAGGCAATTCCGAGAGCTGCTATTTCCATTCCCTTGTCAGTACAGGACTTGAAAAAGTCTATCATCGGAGGAACTGTTTCCTCAGGAGCCCCGGTCGCTACTACACAGCTTTCCAGAATCCTTCCTGTATCATCTCCAATGGCACATATCATCTTAGTTCCACCGACTTCAATTGAACCGTATAACATAACCCCCATACTCCTCGCTACTACTGTGTTGATACTCCGGACTTTCTAATCCACTTATTATAATTTCCTGCCTGCTTCTTCGGAAATACAAATACCGCTTTTTTGTTAATGCCGGAGAAGGCCTTTGAGCCAAACCCCTTCTTCCTGATCTTAGCCGACTTAATCTCTATATATCTCAGCTTCTTACATCCAAAGAACGCTTTAGCTTTTATTTCTGTCAGGTTTTTACCTATTATAACTCTTTCGAGTTTTTTGCATCCGGAAAATGCCCCTTTATCAATAGAAACAACCTTATATTTCTTTCCATTAATCTTAACCGTATCCGGAATATTAATCTTTTTGATCTTTTTACCTGTCGGTTTAACCACCGAAACCTTACCGTCAGCTATTATACGTACTACGATTTTCTTTACGATATAATACTTTTCACTTTCTGCCCCTTCAACTCCATCAATTCCCGTAGCTGAAGCAGTTGGATTATTCTGAGCCTGCTCTGTTGCAGCCTCAGTCGTTTCTTCTGAGGTCGAAGAATTGGTTCCGGCATTATTATCAACCTTGCCGCCTTCCTCATTCTCCGTGTTTTTCT
>CACZPG010000244.1 GCA_902782965.1 uncultured Lachnospiraceae bacterium | reverse complement strand
TTCTTATCGAGCCCTTCTTCAGCATATTTTCTAAGTTCACCTTCAATTATCTCGATAAACTTCTCTTCATCCGCCTCATCTGCCTCTCTTGCAAGAATGGTAAACATCGGCTGACGCATAGTGCTGTCATACTGAGACTCCACATCAGAACAGATTCCGGAATCAATAAGCTTCTTCTTCAAAGGAGCTCCCGGAGAATCTATCAGTACAAACTGAAGGATATTCATAGCTTCTGTAAGTGTTTTGTCCTTACTCTCTCCGATAACCACATTGTAGGTAAGAATCGCATTCTTCTCTAATTCTTCCTCATCGGAAACCGAGAATTCTGCAGTATGATTAACCGGCTTATCGAAAGGTTTCTGAAGCGGTATCTCTGAAGGCACATACAGATAATCATAATTGCAGAGATAATTCTCATCAATATACTGAAGCTGTTCAACCGGATCAAGTTCACCATAGAGATAAATGTAACTATTAGACGGATGATAATAATTTCTGTGATAATCCAGATACTCTTCTCTTGAAAGCTCCGGAATAATATCAGGATCACCGCCTGAATCCACACTATATACAGTATCCGGATACAGCGCCTTGTTGATTTCATAAGCCATCACACTGTCAGGTGAAGAATACACTCCACGCATCTCATTATATACAACACCGTTTATAATGATGTCGCTGTCCTTATCCGCCAGTTCATAATGCCAGCCTTCCTGTTTGAATATCTCCTCACGCTCATAAATATTAGGATTGAAAACCGCATCCAGATAAACATCCGTAAGATTACGGAAATCCTTGTCATTACAGCTGGCTATAGGATATACCGTCTTATCCCCGAAGGTCATGGCATTAAGGAAGGTATTAAGAGAACCCTTGGCAAGTTCAACGAAAGGATCCTTTGTAGGATACTTCTTCGAGCCACAGAGAACAGTATGTTCAACAATATGCTGAATACCTTTGGAATTTGTCGGAGGAGTTCTGAAACCTATAGCAAAAACCTTATTCTCATCATCATTCACAACTACGGACACACGGGCCTTAGTCTTGTTGTGAGACAGAACAAAGCCTGTTCCATTTACTTCAGGCAGGTCATTAACCTGACTGATAGTATATGTTCCAAGCTTTGCGAGTCCATCCTTAAATTCTTTAATTTTGTCTGAATTTACACTATAATCTCCCAATTTGCATCTCCTTGTCTTTACATATTAAAAGTCATCGGTAATAATTCCGAAAGTTTGTATATCTTATAATCCTTTGTATTTTTTGCGACTATAATATCTATATCGCCGGATTCCGGAAGAAATTCAGCCAGAACCTGCCTGCAGGCTCCGCAGGGATATGCATAACCGTCATTTGGAGCTTTATTATCTGAATCCAACGAATCAAGCTCAGCCGCATCCTCAAATCCCTCATCAAGAGGCGCACCAACAATGGCTATAGCATCTATATGACGCTGTCCTTCACTGACCGCCTTGAATATTGCCGTCCTTTCAGCACAGTTTGTAAGTCCATAGGACGCATTCTCTACATTGCACCCGGTATAAATCCGTCCGGATGGAACCACAAGAGCTGCTCCCACAAGATAATTCGAATAAGGAGCATATGCCATCGTACGAGCCTTAAGAGCTTCCCCTATTAGCAGTTTGATTACCTCTTCCTTCAAAAATCCGCCTCCCAAACCATATATAGAATAATCTCATAAACAGTATAATAGCTTATAAAATAAAGTCAATAAGTGTTTATTTCACGTTGACTTTGATAACCTTACATAATCCATTCTGAGTATAAATGTAAATATTACATTTACCTTTATTAACTCCTTTGATAACACCTTTACCGCTTACCTTGGCAACACTTACATCTGATGACTCATATCTTATAGTACCTTTACCGACATAGCTCTTATAAGCTTTCTTAGGAGCTGCGGTGATACTTGCCTTTACCTTAAAGTTCTTATTCTTCTTAACGGAAAGCTTATTCTTCTTAATATTTACCTTCAGGCTCTTTGGATTACCGTATTTTCCTCCGTTTGTCACCACATACAGATCTGTAGATACCGAGATAACTTTATCCTGATCATCCAATGCCACTACCTTAAATCTGTAACAGGTTCCCTTAGACAGTTTCCTGTTATTTATCTTCTTGATATTAGCAGACAGCTTAGCGGTTGTCCTGAGTTCTTTATACTCAGCCTTGCTGCTATTCTTATTTCCGTACACAATGTACTTAGCTGCTCCCGATACCTTCTTCCATTTAAGTCTGATACTATTAGCTTTAACCTTGTCGGCTTTAGGCTGTAGTTCTCTGAAACAAGGATCAGGTTCAGTTTCAGAATCATCTGAATCAACTGAAACATCTGATGATGACGGTGCGGCTGTTGGATGTGCACCCGGAGTTACCTGTGCAGGTGATGGTTCCGGTGTAGGTGTAGGTGGTACAGGAAGCATATCAATATCAGCCACATCAAGAGTTTGTGTTTCGAAATATTTGTTTTCAAAGGTTGCAGTGTACCTTGTAACCCCCTTCGACGTTGTAGTAGCTTCAGAATACAGCTCACTTGTAATAACGCCTTCTTCCGTAATCTCGATAGTATTTTTATATCTGGCAACACCTTTTGCAGTGCAGGAGCTTCCGTCCTCAGCCCAAATATACTCTATCTTATCAGGAACTAAATATTCCTTAATATTATTTTTATTAATATCATTATTATTCTTAAGGTATTCCTCCGCATAAGAACCCGGTTCATAATAAATCACCGTTTTATCACTTATTCTATTAAAAGCATCATCAGCTATACTGGTTATACTGCCACTAAGATATATGCTTCCAAAATCTGAATAAAAGAACACATTGCTTCCTATAGTGGTCAGACTGTCAGGAAGAACAAGTTCTCCCTTGATATCACTCCAGGAATTAACACGTTGAAAGGCTCCATATTCTATTTCTTCCACTCCATAAGGTATCACAATTGTTTGAAGAATACCACAATC
>CACZPG010000243.1 GCA_902782965.1 uncultured Lachnospiraceae bacterium | reverse complement strand
CAGTCGTCCGGACCTAACTATCGGCGCCAGATGGCATCATGAAAGATATGATGGAAAAGGTTATCCTGATGGCAAGAAAGGTGAAGAAATACCTCTGCCTGCAAGAATCATAGCCGTTGCGGACAGCTACGATGCCATGACCTCTAATCGAAGCTACAGAAATTATCTCTCTCAGGACAAGGTCAGAGAAGAGCTGGAGAACAATAAAGGCACACAATTTGATCCGGTAATAGCCGAATATATGATTGAAATAATAAATGAAGATAAAGAGTATCTGTTGCATGAATAAATGAATGGGAGACCGGAATTTTGTCGGTCTCCTTATTTTTGTGAATTTTTAACTATTTTATGAGGTATCTTTTAAGATATACAAGTTGATTTTATACGTTTTATCAAGTATACTACAAAGATGGTGTTTTATGCTTCGTGCCAAAACACTGTCAATAATAGAATACACAGACTGGAGGGAAACAGATGTCTGATTTACTAAATATAAATGACTTATATGTAAGTGTAGCAGAAACAGAAATTCTGCATGGTATTAATCTCAGTATTAATCGTGGAGAAACTCATGTAATCATGGGACCAAACGGTGCCGGAAAATCCACTCTTGGATTTGCTATCATGGGTAACCCTAAGTATGATGTGACCAAGGGCAGTATCACATTTAAAGATAAGGATATTACTTCTGAAGAAACTCATGAGAGAGCAAAGGACGGAATATTCCTTTCATTCCAGAACCCTATAGAGGTTCCGGGAATCTCACTTTCTAATTTCATCAGAAATGCTGTTGATACCAAGACAGGTACAAGAGCACGTCTCTGGGATTTCAGAAAATCTCTTGAGAAGCAGATGGAGCTTCTTTCCATGGACAAGTCATATGCTGACAGAGACCTTAATGTTGGTTTCTCCGGAGGTGAGAAGAAGAAGGCAGAGATACTCCAGATGCTTATGATGAAGCCGGATCTCGCAATTCTTGATGAGACAGATTCAGGACTTGATGTAGATGCTGTTCGTACAGTTTCAGACGGTGTGAAGGCTTTCCATGAAAATGGTGACGGAGCACTTATAATCATTACACATAGCACAAGAATTCTTGAGGCGTTAAAGGTTGATTATACCCATATTCTTGTGGATGGAAAGATTGTTGAGACAGGTGATGCTTCACTGGTTGATGAAATCAATGAGAATGGATTTGAGAAATATATATAGTATATGATGAGGAAAGGTAATGGCAGATAAAGAGAAAACGTATGTTGAAGACGTGAACAGAAGCCTGTATGATTTCCGAAATGTAGATGAGGATGTATATAAGGTTGAAGAGGGTCTGACTGCTGAAATCGTAAGGCAGATTTCCAAGGAGAAGAATGACCCTGAATGGATGCTGGAACATCGTCTTAAATCACTTGAAATATATAACAATATGCAGATGAAAGAGTGGGGACCTCCGATCGATGGTCTTCACATGGACAATATTGTTACTTATATCAAACCTAAAGATAATAAAATGAGTGCTGACTGGGAGGAGGTTCCTGAAGAGATAAAGGATACCTTCGAGAGGCTGGGAATTCCACAGGCTGAGAGAGAATCCCTTGCAGGCGTAGGTGCTCAGTATGATTCAGAACTGGTTTATCATAATGTTCGTGAAGAAGTAGCTGCTATGGGAGTTGTTTATACAGATCTTGAGTCAGCTATGCATGGTGAATATGGAGATATGATAAGAGAGCATTTCATGAAGCTTATCACTCCTCAGGATCACAAATTTGCAGCTCTTCATGGTGCAGTCTGGTCAGGAGGTTCTTTCGTATATGTTCCTGCAGGGGCTAAGGTTGAGATACCTCTTCAGTCCTATTTCAGACTGAATGCTCCGGGAGCCGGACAGTTCGAACATACTCTGATTATTGTTGATGAAGGAGCTGATCTTCATTTCATTGAAGGATGTTCAGCACCTAAATATAATGTGGCAAATCTTCATGCCGGAGCAGTTGAGCTTTATGTTGGTAAGAATGCAAGACTTCGTTATTCAACCATAGAGAACTGGTCCAAGAACATGTATAACCTTAATACCAAACGTGCTACCGTTGAGGAAGGTGGAAAGATGGAATGGGTATCCGGATCCTTCGGTTCCCATACCTCATATCTCTATCCGATGACCATCCTTAAGGGAAATGATTCTAAGGTGGAATTTACCGGAATTACATTTGCCGGAGAAGGTCAGAATCTGGACACGGGAATGAAGGTGGTTCATACAGGACAGCGTACTGTTTCAACAGTTAATACAAAGTCTATCTCTAAGAGTGGAGGAATCAGTACTTTCAGAAGTGCTGTGGTAATTGGTCCTGAGGCTAAAGGTGCTAAGTCAGCGGTTGACTGTTCTTCCCTTATGCTGGATGACATATCCCGTTCCGATACAGTTCCTGCCATGGATGTCAGATGTGATGATGTAGATATCGGACATGAAGCTAAGATCGGACGTATTTCCGATGAAGCTATATTCTACCTTATGAGCCGTGGTATTTCAGAAGAAGATGCCCGTGCCATGATAGTGAGCGGATTTGCAGACAATGTATCCAAGGAGCTTCCGCTTGAATATGCTGTAGAAATGAATAATCTGATCAGACTGGAGATGAAGGGCTCGATCGGATAATAAAGAGAGGAATACTATGACAATAAAGCCGGCTAAAGAGATTAGCCTATTCTTTCTTGGAATTATAATAGGTTTGGTTGTTTTGGTTTTATTCCCATATAATTCCGAAGTCAAAAGTATTATCGGTTATTTTATAAAGTTTGAGAACAAAGGGATTGTAGATATAAGTGAGTTCAACTGGGTTCGGAAACTAATCCTGTTAATAATTGTTTTGTTTGTGGGATTGGTTATAACCAGATTCTTTCATATCTTTTCGAATTCGAAAAATGTGAACAAGCTTTCTGCAGTAATAAGTATATTTGTATATATATTTATTTGCATCCCTGTTACGTATCTCATTATTTCAATGTATGCATTTGTAATATACAGATCCAGTGACAATGCAGGACTGTTTATAATAGTGTATGCCGTTTCCTATTCGATGATCATGCGTCTGATCCTGTTTATTTTCAGTCAGTCGTATCATAATCTGCTTAAGAAACCTTTCAAGAATTGCAGACTGTTCATCTGCGAGGTTACCTCTAAGGATGAATATGATGTGGCTAAGGTTTTGTTGAAGAGACATACCTATGAACAGTGTTATACATTTATGAAGAATTACACCGGTGAGATAGGGAGTAAACAGTTCTATCAGATTGCAGAGACAAGCATAACCGGAAAGATAATAGATCATTGGAATTATTATCCTAGTTGTGATGTTATGGTCGGGAGTGAAGAGGAATTCCTGACTAAGATATATTCAAAAGAGTTTGCTAATAGTATTAGCTGGGGATTATAAAGAGGACAAAAATGAGTGAAATGATAATTAACAAGCTGCCGGTTCCGACGTGGACCTGGCTTAAGGTAAATGATCATAAGGTTGCAGTTCCGGACAGGATTGAGAGAACCGCCTGTGAGATTGAAAGCGTTCCGGAGGGCGTTACTAAGGGCGCGGTTGATTTCACATCCATATGTCTCGGTGATGTTGAGCTGGGAGCGGGAGAAGAGTTCAGACGCCTGTCACATGCGGCAAAGACGGGAGGCGACTCCTATACAGTTTCTGCAGGCGTTAAGGTCGAGGAACCAATAAGAATAGTTTATGATTATGATAAGGAAAATGCCGGAGACCCGGCTGCTGCAGCCGGCAGGCTGTCCCGTACTTCCATAGTTCTTGGCGAAGGAGCTGAACTTACAGTCGTTATGATGTTTAAGGGCTGCCCTTCCTTTGGAGCTAATGATATAAGAATCAAAGTTGCTAAGAATGCAAAGCTCAACCTGGTAGAAGTATTCCAGCTTGGAGAGGGCTCGAACTTTGTTGACAGCATTGGTGGAAAGTATCAGGAGAAGAGCGGTCTGAATCTTATTCAGATCAGAAACGGCAAGGGAAATACATCTCTCGGCTGCGCTGCAGAGCTTCTCGGATATAAGAGCTTCCTGGATATAGATACAGGATATCTTGTGACTGGTAAGGATAATCTGGATATTAATTATGTGGCAAGACATACCGGCAAAAACACAGATTCCAAAATTAATGTAAGCGGTGTTCTTCGAGACAATGCATCCAAGGTGTTCAGAGGTACCATAGATTTCATCAAGGGCTGTAAAGATGCAACAGGAGATGAACGTGAAGATGTTCTGCTTATGGATGAAGGAGTTCATAACAGTACTGTTCCGCTTATCCTTTGTGCAGAAGAGGATGTAGAGGGTGCCCATGGAGCATCCATCGGTAAGATTTCCGATGAGATAATTCTTTATCTGGAATCACGTGGAATACCTGAAGCAGAAATAAACGAACTTATGGCGAAGTCGCGTATAGATGCGGTGGCAGGAAGAATTCCTGATGAGAAGACGAGAGAATTGCTTCTTTCCGAGTAGGACGATTTCTGCATAATATATTTGCGTGTTAATACATTTGAGTGATAATAGAGGATATACCTAATGAGTTTTAATGTACAGGAAATAAGAAAAGATTTTCCGTTCTTTGAGAAGTCGGAGCTTGCATATCTTGATAATTCTGCAACAACCCAGAGACCCCGTCAGGTGGT
>CACZPG010000242.1 GCA_902782965.1 uncultured Lachnospiraceae bacterium | reverse complement strand
TGGAGTAGGAGTTCCTTATGATCCGGATACAGAACCTAATAATATTGCTGTAATAGGAGAAGGAGTTCATAAGAAATTTGATGAGATCCTTGTTCCTGCAGGGCTTGGAGATGTTTCGATATATACGGAGCTTGGAAGATACATGCTGGCACCGTACGGACACCTTGTTACGAAGGCTATCCATGAGAAACATATCTATAAGGAATATATCGGTGTTGATGCTTGTGCAGCAAACCTGATGAGACCTGCCATGTATGGCGCTTATCATCATATAACTGTTCTTGGCAAGGAAGCTGAACCTGCCGATCATGTATATGATGTTACGGGTTCACTTTGTGAAAATAATGATAAATTTGCGATAGACAGAAAGCTTCCTAAGATTGATAAGGGAGATTATCTGGTTATTCATGATACTGGTGCTCATGGACATTCCATGGGATATAATTATAATGGCCGTCTCTGGTCTGCAGAGCTTCTTCTCAGAGAAGATGGTTCTGTTATCCAGATCAGAAGACCCGAGACTCTTCAGGATTATTTTGCTACCATTGATGATTACTGGGATGTATTATAATCTGATATTAATGAGTTATGAAGCAATTTGTATGCTTTATTTTGGTATGATAAGTCATTAAGATTACTTAGGAGAATTATTTTTCTATGATTAGAAATATCAATACAAAAAAAGATATTCTTGTCAGAATTCTGCTTACTCTGGCGGTTATCCTTGTGATCAGTTTCATACCCGGTATGAAATCTGATGCGGCCGGCTGGAAGAAGAAGGGTACTCACTGGCAGTATGAGGATAAGGATGATAAGATTGTAAAGAAGAAATGGATGGTAATAGAAGGTAAATGGTATTACTTCAATAAGAAGGGATACATGGTTACCGGTCTTAACAAGATTAAGGGTAAGACCTATTACTTCAGTCCGGCTACCAAAGGTTACTGGACCAGAGGAATGAGAATGTATGGCTGGCAGTATGTGAACGGTAAGTACATGTATTTCAATGCCATGGGTGAATACCTTCCTGAATGCAGTTCTTATGAAGCCGGTTCGATCAAAGGAATTGATGTTTCCCAGTATCAGGGAACGATTGATTGGAACAAGATCAAGAGACAGGGTATAGATTTCACATTTATCAGAATCGGACATGGGACCAGAAATGTAGATCCATATTTCCAGTCCAATATGCTGAGAGCTAATGCCTGTGGAATCAAGACAGGTATCTACTTCTACAGTACCGCAAAATCCACTGCAGTATCCAAGAAGGATGCGAAATGGGTAATTAAGATGCTTAGGGGATATAATGTTAATTTCCCTGTCGCAATAGATATGGAAGAGAATTCTGTAGCGGCTCTCGGAAGAGAGAAGGTTACAAGAATAACTAAGGCTTTCTGTGATGAGATAAGTGCTGCCGGTTATACTCCAATGGTATATTCCAATGAGAACTGGGCTCTGCATTACATAGATCTGTCAAAGCTTCCGGGTGTTTACAGATGGATAGCCAGATACAACGGCACTTACGATACATCCATCAAGAGAGATATCTGGCAGTCAGGAAGTACTGTTCTTTTGGATGGAATAGATGTTAATTCAGTTGATATTGATTTCTGTTACAGAGATTTCTCTGATGTTGTAACACCAAGAACCAAGCCAATAGATTCCTACAAATCTCATACGAAGGGATTCCAGTCCAGTGCACTGGGAACCTGGTACGACAAGGGCGATGGATCATTCCCATACAGCTGCTGGATGACAATCGGAGGTAAGACTTATTACTTTGATTCTGATGGATATCTTATCAGCGGATGGCTCAAATCAGTATCCGGAATTTATTATATAAATGAAGATGGTTCAAGAGCTGAGAATCAGTGGGTAAGTGATGATGGACTTTATTATCTCGGACCTGACGGAAAACTCGTCAAAGGCTGGAATGTGATAAACGGAAAGAAGTATTATATGGATGCTGTCGGAAGAGTTCAGTATGGCTGGATTGATACCGGTGATGGTCTGTATTATACTTCAGCAAGTGGTGCACTTGTAATCAATAAATGGATTGATTATGAGGGCTCAAGATACTTCCTGAGATCTGATGGAAGAGCAGCCAAAGGTAAGGTTACCATTGATGGTAAAGTTTATTACTTCAAGGTTACAGGAGAGCTTGCAATTAACGAAACCATCGACGGATTTACCACAGATGAGAATGGTGTGATCATTGCAGGAAACTAATGATTAACTGACAACAATGATCAGCCTGTACTACAGATTAAATAAAGCAATTAAACAAAATATTTAATCAATATAATTAATCAATAAGGAAGAACCCCGGAGCAATCTCCGGGGTTCTTCCTGTAGTGCGTTTTGCAACGCGAGTTCTAGTATTTATTCTTGTATAGTAGGTAATCTTTAGTAAGTAATCTTAGTGATGGAAAAGTCTGATTCCTGTGAAGCTCATTACTATTCCATATTTATTACAGGTTTCGATTACATTATCATCTCTGATGGAACCACCAGGCTGAGCAATGAATTCAACACCGCTTCTGTGAGCTCTCTCAACATTGTCACCAAATGGGAAGAATGCATCTGAACCGAGTGAAACTCCGGTGTTCTTTGCAAGCCATGCTTTTCTCTCTTCTCTGGTAAATACAGCAGGACACTCTGTGAAGTATTTCTGCCATTCACCATCGCGAAGAACGTCATCATAATCATCACTTATATAAACATCGATTGTGTTGTCTCTGTCAGCACGTCTGATGTCTTCCTTGAATGGAAGTCCGAGAACCTGAGGAGACTGACGAAGGAACCACTTGTCAGCTTTGTCGCCTGCAAGTCTTGTACAATGAATACGTGACTGCTGACCTGCACCGATACCGATTGCAGCACCGTTCTTTACATAGCATACTGAATTTGACTGAGTATATTTAAGTGTGATCATTGAAATGGCAAGATCGATTTTTGCTGAATCAGGGATGTCCTTAGCGTCTGTAACAACATTTGAGAAGAAGTCATCATTGATTACAAGTTCATTTCTTCCCTGTTCGAAAGTGATTCCGTATACATCCTTGGTCTCGATCGGAGCAGGAGTATAATCAGGATCAATCTGAATTACACAGTAATTTCCGTTTTTCTTAGCTTTAAGAATAGCGAGTGCTTCGTCTGTATATCCAGGAGCAATGATTCCGTCTGAAACCTCTCTCTTAACAAGCTTAGCTGTATCCTCATCACAGATGTCTGAAAGAGAAATGAAATCACCGAAGGAAGACATTCTGTCAGCACCTCTGGCTCTTGCGTAAGCACATGCAAGTGGGCTGAGCTCTCCCATATCTTCTACCCAGTAGATTTTCTTCTCAACGTCTGTAAGAGGAAGACCTACTGCAGCACCTGCAGGAGATACATGTTTGAAAGAAGTAGCTGCAGGAAGACCTGTTGCCTTCTTAAGCTCTTTAACAAGCTGATAACCGTTGAATGCATCCAGAAGATTGATATAACCTGGTTTACCATTAAGTGCAGTAAATGGAAGATCACTTCCATCTTTCATGAATACCTTGGAAGGTTTCTGGTTAGGGTTACAACCATATTTAAGTTCGAGTTCGTTCATTGTCTTATTCCTTTCTGTAATCTGATAATATAATAATTATTTATTCTTATTTACAATTCTTGTTTCAACTGCGCCGGTTTCGACGTCGATAAATCTTGTGAAAAGAGATACCTTGTTGTCATCGTTAAGTGCGTTCCAGATAACATCTGTGAATTCGTCAAGGTCATTAGTTTCTATTTCAACAGGAGTAGGTTCACCCTCAAAACTTGGAAGAGGTTCACCGTCTCCCATATATGTATGGATGAAATGAGCTTCGCCGGCAAGAGGAACATCATATGAGAAAGTATATCTGTTGCAGGCTGATGGATCGCCGTTATTACTCTTGAGTATTGACATTTCATAGCTGTAAGCATTTGCTTCAGGCATATGAAGCACACCGGAAATACGAGGTGTGAAATTCGGAGCATCTGGTTCGAATTCTCTTGTTCTGAGAGATTCTTCGAAGGTCTTTCCTTCGTTCATAAGATCAAATACTGTATCTGTCTGATCACCGTTAGTTACGATTGTGTCTGTACCTCTTACTCTTACAGGAGCGTAGATGATAAGACTGGGATCCTCAAGCTTTGAAGGATCAAAAGCTTCTGTTCTGATTCCCTCACCTTCAGTAACAAAGATGCGGTTACGGCTGTTTGTGGAACGGCCCATGATGAAATAACCAATGGCTGCCTTCTTTCCGTCAGGTGTGAGACCTATTACGATGCCTCTGCCCGGGTATGAGGTAGCGCCAACTTCGGCTCCAAGTGATACTCTTTTCATGTTAATCCTCCTAAATGAAAAAATGTTTTTTAATAGCTGGCTCATTTTTCTGTCCTATATTTTTTATTGTCATACCTGTTCAGCGGTTGCCGTATTTATTCAGGAGATCCTGTACTGAACAGATCGAACATTTTTACTTTATCACACTAATCCGAAAAGTTCTACTTGGAATATTTATTATAAAATTCCTTAAAAAAAACTATATTTTGTACATTTTAATGAATAACTTTATATTATCAACTATTTGTGGTATAATTACATCTATCTTTGGGTATCCGGAGGTGACTATGTCAGCTGAAAATATACTTAGTACAATAGGGCGTATATACGATTCAGTAACTATTATGAATTTTGGAGCGCTGTTCAGTGATTGCACTCCTAATTTTGTTACTCCATCAGAGCCGGAGATAGGAGATAATGTTACTATAAGATTCAGGACTGCGAGAAATAATGTGGCAGGAGTGGATCTGGTGGTAGGCGATGAGCATTATCCTATGGAGCTTACTGATAATAACGGAATATTTGATTATTATTCAATAGAGATACCGGAGATGAAGGAGAAGTTCAGGTATTATTTCGAAGTCAGATCCGGAAGACTCCGGGTAGTTTATAACAGACTTGGTATTCTCAGAGATCCCAATCATGATTATGATTTTCAGATAGTTCCCGGCTTCAAGACACCGGACTGGGCTAAGGGAGCTGTTATATATCAGATATTTGTTGACAGATTTAACAGAGGTGATTCAACCAATGATGTTCTTGATGGAGAGTATTCCTATGTAGGACAGCGTGTTACCAGAGTTAAAGACTGGAATAAGCTTCCTGATAACATGGATGTTGCCAATTTCTACGGTGGTGATCTTCAGGGCGTTATAGATAAGCTTGATTATCTGAAGGATCTGGGCGTAGAGGTAATTTATTTCAATCCGATTTTCGTATCGCCGTCAAACCATAAATATGATATTCAGGATTATGATTATATTGATCCTCATTTCGGACGGATAGTTGATGATGAGGGTGATCTGCTTCCTGAAGGAAGTCTGGATAATTCGCTTGCTACCAGATATATAAATCGTGTAACTAATCTTGCAAATCTTGAGGCCTCCAACAGATTGTTTATACACCTGGTGGAGGAAGCACATAGAAGAGGAATAAGAATCATCCTGGATGGTGTGTTTAACCACTGCGGTTCCTTTAATAAATGGCTGGACAGGGAACGTATATATGATCAGAATCCGGATTATGCGAAGGGTGCATATATTACACCTGACAGTCCGTACAGAAGTTTCTTCAAATTCCTCGATGATAATGCATGGCCGAATAACGGATCCTATAATGGATGGTGGGGACATGATACTCTTCCTAAGCTGAATTATGAAGAGTCCGAAATGCTTCACGATTACATTATGGAGATAGGACGTAAATGGGTTTCCCCACCGTTTAATGTTGATGGATGGAGACTTGATGTGGCTGCGGATCTGGGATATTCCGAAGGTTATAATCATAAATTCTGGAAAGATTTCAGAAGGGCAGTCAAGGATGCTAATCCAAATGCAATTATACTTGCAGAGCATTATGATAGTCCCAAGGCATGGCTTGAAGGAGATGAATGGGACACAATAATGAATTACGGAGCCTTTATGGAACCAATCACCTGGTTCCTTACAGGTGTGGAGAAACATAGTGATGAATTCCGCGGGGATTTCCTGGGAAATTCTGAATTTTTCAAGGGTTCTATACGTAACTGGATGTCTTACATGATGTATAATTCACTTTATTGTTCAATGAATGAATTATCCAATCATGATCATTCCAGATTCCTTACAAGGACTAATCACAGAGTCGGACGTATCAATACTCTGGGAGCGGAAACCGCCAATGAGAATGTCAGCTATGGAATATTCCGTGAAGCAGTTGTATTCCAGATGACCTGGCCGGGGGCTCCGACAATATACTATGGTGATGAAGCTGGTGTATGTGGATGGACCGATCCTGATTCCAGACGTACTTATCCCTGGGGACATGAGAATAGAACACTTATAGATTTTCATAAGGATATCATTCATATTCATAACAAATATGAATCTCTTAGAACCGGATCTCTCAAATTCCTTCACGGTGAACACAGACTTATTGCTTATGGAAGATTTAACTACAATGAAGCTGTGGCTGTTATCATTAATAATGATTTCGTCGATAAAGAAGTAAAGCTTCATGTGAGAGAACTGGGAGTTCATAATAACCGTGTCATGAAGAAGATATTTACAACTTCAGAAGATGGGTATTATAACTGTGAGGAGGCATACATGGTACAGAACAATGTACTTACCGTAGTAGCACCGAAAGGTTCTGCAACTATTTATGTATGCAAACTATAAAGTCCGATGAATAGAAATGTGACAGTTGGGGTATAGTCTCAGCTGTCTTTTTCTACGATGAAATAATACGGGAGTAATTTATGCAATCAGAGAAATCTATATTCAAATTACATTCTGAATATGAGCCTACGGGTGATCAGCCTGAGGCTATAAAAGAGCTTGTGGAAGGATACAAATCCGGAAAGAAGAGACAGACTCTTCTCGGAGTTACCGGTTCCGGAAAGACCTTTACAATGGCAAATATTATCAGGGCTTTGGGAAAGAAGACTCTCATAATGTCACATAATAAGACCCTTGCTGCCCAGCTCTATGGTGAAATGAAAGCGTTCTTCCCGGAAAATGCTGTCGAATATTTCGTGTCTTATTATGATTACTATCAGCCGGAGGCTTATGTGCCTTCTACGGATACTTATATTGCAAAGGATTCTTCGGTAAATGATGAGATAGATATGCTGCGTCACAGTGCAACTTCAGCTCTTGTGGAACGGGATGATGTCATTGTTGTATCATCGGTCTCCTGTATCTATGGAATAGGAAATCCTGAGGATTACAAATCTATGATGCTTGGACTTCGTCCCGGCATGGCTCTCGACCGAGATGTTCTCATCAGGGAATTGATAGATATGCAGTACACCAGGAATGAAATGGATTTCAAGAGAAGCAGCTTCAGAGTAAAAGGTGATGTGGTTGACATAATTCCTCCAAACCGGGATGGTGAAGCAATTAGAATAGAATTCTTTGGA
>CACZPG010000241.1 GCA_902782965.1 uncultured Lachnospiraceae bacterium | reverse complement strand
TCTGTCTTCAGGAGCAGGAAGCTTGCTTTTCTGATTTATTTTCTCCAGTTCGGATTTTATTGATTCATATGGTTTATTTACAGTGAAGTATTCTCTGGATCCGTTTGCAACCATATTTTGTGCCTTGTGGTTTGCAAATTCCTGAGCAATTATTTGCTTAATATCTTTTTCAATTCTTCCCTCAAAGGCTTCATTAAAATAATCTCCAACCTTCTTTTTTGCAGTGATGCCACGCTTCTGAAGGAGTGAAGGTATTTCACTCTTGGTATAACCTGCCGATTTGAAGAAGTCTTCCATGGTGTGGTTTTTTGTTATGCCACTTTTTTCAAATATAATGTTTGTAGGTTCTTTGTGATTGACTAATCCCTCTTTACATTTTTTTAAGAGAGCATTAATAGCATCATTATACTTACCGCTGTTTGACTGTCTTGCAAGCCAGTATGCCTTTCTGTCAGCAAGTCGGTCATCCTTTTTAAATTCAGACTGGAAGTTTTTCTGCTCATAGTACGTGCGTTCTATATTTTCTCCCATAAGATTGCCGAGAGCGATAAATACCTGCTTCAGATTATCTTCAGTACCATTAACAATGTATTTCTGAATAAATTCATCTTCTAATTCATTTCTGGTACTAAAATCTTTCAGAGGTACCTTCTTAAGAGAAGTCTGATTCTTTGAATCCAGGTATATTTTACTATCAATAAGAAATTCCAGCTTTTCTGAAATACTTTCAGTTTTATTATATCTATCAATCATTCCGTCCTTGTCCGGATTATTGATAATGTTATTATTTAATTCGTTGATATTTCCTAATTCTTCATTTTCTTTCATGTTGATATTCTCCTTTTGAAAATATACAAATTACCAATTTTTTATTAACTAAATGAATAATAACAAAAAAGTAGCAACAATTGTGCAACAAATGATAATATAAATATAAATTTTACAAAGGTTTATATCTGGAGGGGGTTGCATGAAGCAGGAATTTGAAAGATTTGATATGAAGGCTGATCCGGTGAGAACGAAATGGTACCTTCGTCCGTTGACGTATATTCTCAGTATGCCGGATGTCTGGAAACACAGGAATATTCTTCATAAGGATGGAACGGAGGGTCTTAAGGCTCCTTTTGTACTTCTCTGTAATCATAATGCCTTTATGGATTTTAAAGTAGCAACCAAGGCTATATTTCCAATGCGTGCAAATTATGTGGTTGCTATAGATGGATTTATAGGAAGAGAGAAGCTGCTCCGGGATGTGGGCTGTATCTGCAAGAGGAAATTCACCAGTGATCCGATGCTGGTTAAACAATTGGTTAAGACCATCAAGAATGGAGATATAGCAATAATCTATCCCGAGGCCAGATATTCTCTCTGCGGAACTACGGCCGTACTGCCTGCTTCTCTGGGAAAGCTGTGTAAATTATTGAAGGTTCCTGTTGCAGTTCTTATCTGTCATGGTCATCATGTTAATTCTCCTTTCTGGAATCTCCATGACAGAGGAGTGAAACCTACCGAAGCGGAGTACAAATTATTATTTACTAAAGAAGAACTGGCAGAAGCTTCCGTTGATGAGATAAACCGCCGGATAGTTGAAGCTTTTCAGTATGATGATTTCGCCTGGCAGAAAGAGAAGAATCTAAGGATAACATATAAGGGACGTGCTGAAGGTCTTCATAAGGTGCTTTATCAGTGCGCGTCCTGTGGCAGGGAGTTTAAGATGAAATCTGAAGGTACTATCCTGTCCTGTGGTTCCTGCGGCAAGAAATGGGAAATGACTGAGCTGGGAGAATTACAGGCTCTGGATGGAAAGACAGAATTCTCGCATATTCCTGACTGGTATGAATGGGAAAGATTAAATGTTCGTAAGGAAGTTGAAGAGGGAACCTATTCTTCGGGAGTACTTTCGGTGAGAGTGGATACCCTTCCAAATGCGAAGAAGTTCATTCGTCTTGGAGAAGGAACCCTCATTCATGATATGAATGGCTTTACTGTAAGAGGAACTGATGTTGACGGAGATCCCTTCGAAATGATTAAAACAGTCCCCTCTCTGTATTCCTGTCATATCGAATATGAATATCTCGGAAAGTTTGGGGACTGTGTAGATTTAAATACTCTTCAGGATACCTGGTATATTTATCCGGATCCTGATAAATGTGAATTTGCAGTTACCAAGATGGCTCTGGCTACAGAAGAATTATACGAATGGAATAGAAAGAATAAGTAAAATCCTGTAAGTGAAAAACATATTACTTATTGATTAGGGGGATATTACACCTGCATATGTCCTGAAGGATCTATTTGACTGCCGCACCTGTGCTAATCATATAGCGGCAGTTTATCTGAACGGGATAATGGACTCTGTAAAGCTTGGGGAGCTTACGATATTTGATGTGTATGGAGGTTTCAACCGGGAAGACGCCTTCGAAGTAATAAGGCGGTTGGAGCTTCACGGATAGTACTTTATATGCTATAATTTTTCCATAAATAGGGGCTTAAAAGGGGTATTGCAAGAAAAAGCCGAGTAATCAGTTGCTGAAAATAATGAGCGGGAGGTTAGTCTGATGGAAGAAATCATGAGCAGTTTTTTGAAGGAGAAGGAGATAATCGATGTCAGAAGAAGTATTCTTATCATAGATGATGAGATGATTAACCAGGAGCTTCTCGGAAATATATTGAAGGATGATTATGAGATTCTTTACGCATCTGACGGAGTAGAAGCGTTGGAATCAATTAAGGAGCATAAGGATGATATTGCTCTTATTATGCTGGATCTTATCATGCCGAGAATGGGTGGAGTAGAATTTATCGGAAGGATCAAGGAGGACTCTGATCTCAGACAGATTCCTATTATTGTACTTACTTCAGATAAGAAGTCTGAGGTTGAATGTCTGCAGCTGGGAGCGCTTGATTTCATTCCGAAGCCATATCCTGCACCGGAGGTTGTTAAGGCCAGAGTAAATAAGTGTATTGAACTATCCGAAGACAGAAGTATAATCCGCTCGACAGAGAGAGATAGTCTGACCAAACTTTTCAACATAGAGTATTTCATCCGTTACGTTCATCTCTTCGATCATCATTATCAGGATACTTCCATGGATGCGCTGGTAGTGGACGTGAACCGTTTCCATATGATAAATGAGAGATATGGCAAAGATTTCGGTGATGCGGTGCTTAGACGTGTCGGTGAGAGAGTTAAGCAGCAGGCGAGAAAGCTGGGAGGCGTTGGATGCCGCCAGAGTTCAGATACATTTCTTATATATGCACCTCACAAGGATAATTATGAAGATGTATTGGAAAGACTGTCCGAAGGCCTGGCAGGAGATGGAGAGGACGCTCCTGACTGCAAGATTAATCTGAGAGTTGGAGTATATTATGAAGTAGACAAATCCATAGATGTTGAGAGACGTTTCGACAGAGCCAAAATGGCAGCAGACAGCGTGAGGGGTATGTATGACACCTCAATAGGTGAATATGATCATGAGCTGCACGAGAAGCTTATCTTCAGTGAGCGACTTCTGAATGATTTCAGAACCTCTCTGGCAGAGAAGCATTTCGCAGTATTCCTTCAGCCGAAATTTGATGTAAGACCTGACAAGCCGGTGCTTACAAGTGCAGAAGCTCTGGTAAGATGGAATCATCCGGAGCTGGGAATGATAAGTCCCGGACTCTTCATTCCTCTTCTGGAGGAGAATGGTCTGATTCCGGATCTCGATTATTATGTTTGGAAGGAGACTGCGTCTTACATACGTGCCTGCAAGGATAAGTTTGGATTTTCAGTACCTGTATCCGTAAATGTATCCCGTATAGATATGCTGATGCCGAATCTGAGGGAAATATTTGACGGTATTCTGGAGAAATATAATCTTACAACAGAGGATCTGATTCTGGAGATAACCGAGTCTGCCTACACGGGAGATTCCGAGCAGGTGATTTCTACGGTGATCGGATTCAGAGGAGAAGGCTTCAAGATAGAAATGGATGACTTTGGAACAGGATACTCTTCTCTGGGAATGCTTTCCAATCTTCCGATTGACGCTCTGAAGCTGGATATGTCCTTCGTTCGTAATGCCTTTAGTGAGAATAAGGATATGCGAATGATAGAACTTATTATAGATATAGCTGAGCATTTACAGGTACCTGTAATTGCTGAAGGTGTTGAGACAGAGGAACAGTACCTGACACTTAAGGAAATGGGCTGCGATATCATACAGGGTTACTATTTCTCGAAGCCGGTGTCTGAAGATCAGTTTGAGAATTTCCTGGTAGAAAAGGGCAAGAAGTAGGAAAGGAGTAGTAATTTTCGGGAGGCGAAGTTTTGAAGACGGTTCGAAATAAAATAATTCCCATATATATAATTGGTGGAATTATAATTCTTGCTATTATGATCTTCGGAATTATCATAATGGGTCAGAAGGCATCAGTGGATTCGCAGGATGCGGTAAGAAAGGTCAGCCTTCTATATCTGGACGAGCTGGCAGGCAGACGTGAACAGGTTGTAGAGAATAACCTGAAGAATACCATAGAAGACCTGCAGGTAGCGGTAGGACAGATGACAGATGAAGATAAAAGTGATATC
>CACZPG010000240.1 GCA_902782965.1 uncultured Lachnospiraceae bacterium | reverse complement strand
TGAATAAGGCGAAAACCGAAGGAATGCCGACGGAAGATGTTATAGAATTATTGGATCAGCTTATAGAACAGGATCTGGTTTCCAAAGATAAGTATGAAATAGAACTACAGGAGATAGACAAGGAATTAGCAGAAATAAATACAAAAATAGGTATAGCAACTACAATAAAAGAATCAAAAGAAAAGATGGAAGCTGCGGAAAAACAGCTTGAAGAAGAGAGTCCGAAGTTAGTAGAATACGAGAAAAATATGAAAAGCTCCGAGAAAGCTTTAGAAGAAAAACCGGAGTTAGATAAAAAGGCTAATAAGATTGAAAATGACTTATCGCAATATGATCTGTCTAATACGTTAAAATCGGAAATTCAAAATCTTGAAGAATACATATCGAGTCAATCAGATAAACTTGAAAAAAAGAAACAGGAAAGGGAAGATAAGATTTCGGAACAGGAAAAACTTAAAACGGAATTGGCAGAAATAAAAGATGCCGGAGTTGAACTGGAAAAGCTGAAGGGCAATAAAGAAAAAATAGAAAATGATATAAAGGCTATTGATGACATTTCTAATGAACTTAATGAATGTAATAATAAAAGAACTGCTTTAGGTGAAGCACAGAATAAATATAAAAAAGATGATGATGAGTTCAGAAAACTAAATCTTCTATATGAAAATATGGAACAAAGATTCAGAGATGGTCAGGCCGGAATACTTGCCGAGAGGCTTGTCGAAGGAGAACCATGCCCTGTTTGTGGCTCACTGTCTCATCCGAATAAAGCTTGTCTGACTGAAGATATACCTTCAGAAAAGGAACTTAATCAGGCTAAGAAAAATGCTGAGACTGCCAGACAAACAAGAGATAAAAGTGCTGAAGATGCAAAGGCTATAAAAACGAATCTTGAAACTGTGGAAGAAAGTCTTAAAAAGAAGGCTCTTGAAAAAATTGGAACTGATAATCTGACAGAAGCATCGGACAAGATAACTGAGGTATGCGCAGATAACACTCAGAAACTAAATGATTTAAATTTCAAGATAGATGAAAAACAAAAGAATGTTGACAGAAAAAATGATATAGAAAAGCTTCTTCCGGATTATGAAAAGTCTATCAACTCGATTGGTGTGCAAATTGAAGAAATAGATCGTGATATTGCAGCTAAAAAATCAGGTAAAACTGAAAAAGAAAGTCAGCTGGAAGGTATACAGAAAAAACTTCAGTTTGAAACAAAAAAGGATGCTATAGAAGAACATGATAAATTAGTCTCAAAATCTAAAGGATTGCAAAAAGCTTTTGATGATGCAAAAAAAATACATGACGAACAAAAAGATAAGATTAATGAACTAAAAACAAGCATTAAAACTTTAGGAGAAAGCATTAACAAATCTGATGCTCCTGATCTTGAGATAGAAACTGAAAAGAAGAAAAAGCAAAGCGAAGCAAGAAAGAAAATTGAAAACCTAAAGAGAGAAGTAGATAACAGATATAGCACCAATGATGGGATAAGAACAAATATTATCGATAAAGCTCAAAATATGGCAGAGATTGAAAAGAAGCTTCAATGGGTTAAAAATCTTTCTGATACAGCAAATGGAAAACTAAGCGGAAAAGATAAAATTATGCTGGAAACTTATATTCAGACTACATACTTTGACAGGATAATAAGAAGGGCAAACTTAAGACTCTTTACCATGTCCGGCGGTCAGTATGAACTTGTCAGAGACAAGGAAGGAAGTTCTCAGGGGCAGGGCGGTCTGGAACTGGAAGTTATCGATCATTATAATGGTTCGCATCGTAGTGTAAAATCCCTATCGGGAGGAGAATCATTTCTCGCATCACTTTCCCTTGCGCTTGGTTTATCGGATGAGGTTCAGGCATCTGCAGGTGGAATCATTGTAGAAACAATGTACGTTGACGAAGGATTTGGCTCCCTGGATTCAGATACTTTAGATATGGCTTACAAAGCCCTTACGGGACTTGCTGAAGGCAACAGACTTGTTGGAATAATATCTCACGTAGCTGAACTCAAAGATAAGATTGATAAACAGGTTGTAGTTACAAAAGAAAAGAGTGGTGGAAGTAAAGTTGAGATAAGGGTATAAGGTGAACTAATTAGGGCTGACAATAATTCCAAATGAGAAATAAAAGGTTATCCTTTAATATTATCTTCTAATGTGTTAGAATAGTGAAATGAATGTTTTGAAAGGTGGGATATGGTTATGAACGTAGATTCCAGATGCAAAAACATTTATCTGAATAATTTAATTCATGTGATGATCTGTACTATGCTGATCATGGCTTTCTGTTTGTTTGCCTGTCCTGTTAGTTCCTGGGCGGCAGGAGATGGGATAACTTCCGGAAACGGCTCTGAAGGGACACAGCAGGAGACGCCGGCTAAGAAGGATGAGGATTTCGCAACTCCGAATTTCTCTGAGCTGACTGTCACAAAGGATTACGATTACTGGGACGGATATGGTATTAAACTGAAGTGGAAGAGTGACTGCGAGTATGATAAGTACTATGTGAATGTATATCGTTCAATAGGAACCAATACAGCTTACCAGCTTATTTCCGAGAATCGTCAGGTTAAAACAGGAAATGAATTTATTTATGTTATGGATTCCGATATTGATATTAAGGCCGGGGTTCCATATTATTATGCTGTCAAGCTTACAAGCTTCGTACCGGGCGATTCCTATATGGATGAGTATTATGAGTATAAGACGATAGTCAGGGAAGGTTCGGTTTATGAATTTCCTGTTTACCAGGAGGCTCTTGAAGCAACAGAAATCAAATCCGTAAGTTCAAGTTATGATAATAAATCCATCGAGATCAAGTGGAGCTCATCGGATGGGGCAGATGGCTACAGGGTCTACAGAAGTACGACTCCGGGTACAGGTTATACTCTTATAGCCGAGGTTCCTTACGACGATGATAAATATCATTATGACAGTTATTATAGTAATGATTACAGTTATTCAGATACTACAGCCGTTTTCGGTGTGATATACTATTATGTTGTGTGTCCTTATTCAGCTTATAATGGAATGGTTTTTGAGGGACCGTATACCGGGGAAATGTCCGGATACATCAACATAGCTAAAACTACCATCACCAAGGCCTCTTCTCCACGAAAGAAGACCAATGTGATTCAGTGGAAGAAGGTCAAGGAGGCTACAGGTTACAAAGTATATTGCAGTACCACCTACGGAGGAAAACAGAAATGTCTGAAAACTCTGTATGGGAATAGTAAGACCAAGTTCACACATAAGAAGGTTCCTCATGGGAAGGTTTATTACTATACTGTAGTTGCATTTGCCGATATTAATGGCAACAGACTTGAGAATAGTTCAGATCCGTATTTCAAATGTTGTAATTATTATGGATGCAGATATGAGAGCTACTCGGAACGCTGTCAGAGAATATTCGGAAAGAATAGTTATAAGGAATATAAATCTGCTGCTGAAGCAAGTAAGCATATGAGAACTATCCGGATTAAGGTATGGGATATAAGCGGTGGCCGCAAGGTTACCAGGACATTCCCGCTTACCGTAAATAAGAAGATAGCGCCTACCGTACAGCAGATGTTTAATGAGATATACAGGAGCAAGCAGAAGATTCCTATTCACAGTATAGGAGCTTATTCCTACAGAGGCGGAAGGACTGAGCATGATGAAGGACTTGCTATCGACATAAACCCCAATGAGAATTATATGATCGATAATGGCAAGATACTTTCAGGTTCCTTCTGGAATCCTAAGAAAAGCCCGTATTCCATTCCTCTTAAATGTGACATGGTTACAATCATGGAGAAATATGGCTTCTTCAGAGGCTTCTGGGGAAATAGAAAAGATTATATGCATTTCAGTTATTTCGGTACCTGATGAGTCATATGATTTCGAAAGCTGCTTTTGACAAATATATTAAATATATCAAAAATAACAAATATAAATGATAAACACTAAATAAGGGAGATATTTAAAATGAGCAACGATAACAAAGAATTCTATTTAAGCGTTTACAGACATTCGCTTGCACATGTAATGGCTAAGGCTGTTATGGAAATCTTTGGCAAAGAGAATGTCCAGATTGCCATCGGACCGCAGATTGATGATGGTTTCTATTATGATTTTATGCTGCCGAGAACAGTTACGACAGATGACTATAAAACAATAGAAGATAAGATGAGAGAGATTCTTAAGCGTCGCGAGGACTGGACTGTTAAGGAAGTATCAGTAGATGAGGCACTTGAGATATTTAAGGGTCAGAAGTACAAGGAAGAACTGATTAAAGATCTTCCTGAAGATGAGAAGATTACGGTTTATTATACAGGTGATGATTTCGTAGATCTCTGCCGTGGCCCTCACATTTCTAATTCTCAGGAACTTATGAATGCTGCCTTCAAGGTTAAGTCAGCATCTGGTTCATACTGGAGAGGTGACGAGAAGAATGATCAGCTTCAGAGAATCTATATGTATGCATTCCCTTCCAAGCAGGAACTGAAGGCTCATCTTGATTTCGTGAAGGAAGCTATGGAGCGTGATCATAAGAAGATAGGTCCTGAGCAGGAGCTCTTCATGTTTGATGAGTCTGCACCGGGTATGCCATACTGGCTTCCAAGAGGCTTCAAGCTCTATAATGCTATCCAGAGTTTCTGGAGAGAACTTCATGAGGAGTACGGATATCAGGAGATTCTTGCGCCGGTACTTAATCATAAGAAGCTTTGGGAAACTTCAGGACACTGGGGTCATTATAAAGAGAATATGTTCCTCATTACCACTGCTAATGTGGATGAAGAGACAGACGAAGAGGTTATCGATACAGACATCCAGTATGCTGTTAAGCCTATGAACTGTCCTAATGCTATAAATGTATATAAGAACGGACTCCACAGCTATAAGGAGCTTCCTATCAGATACAGTGAGACACAGGTAATCCATCGTCGTGAGAAGAGTGGTGAGCTGAACGGACTTTTCCGTGTTCAGATGTTCCATCAGGATGATGACCACACCTTCCTTACTGAAGATATGATCGAGGACGAAATTGGTGATATCATGGATATTGCCAAGTATATATATGAGACATTTGGTCTTACATATGAGGCAGAACTCTCTACAAGACCGGATGACTTCATGGGAGCACCTGAACTCTGGGATGCTGCAGAAGCTTCCCTGAAGCGTATTCTTGATAAGAAATATGGCGAGGGTGGCTATGAAATTAATGAAGGTGATGGTGCATTCTATGGTCCTAAGATTGACCTTAAGATGAAGGACTGCATCGGTCGTGAGTGGCAGATGGGAACCATCCAGCTTGACTTCCAGCTTCCTTTGAACTTTGACCTCAGATATGTTGCAGCAGACGGAAGCCAGAAGAGACCTGTTATGATTCACAGAGCTATCTTCGGTTCCTTCGAGAGATTCATTGGTATTCTTATTGAGAATTTCAAGGGTACATTCCCATTCTGGATGTCACCATATCAGGTAGGTATCGTTCCTATCAGAACTGAGCATAATGAATATGCTAAGGAAATTGAGAAGCTTCTCAGAAAGAATGGAATCAGAGTTGAAGCTGATTACTCAGATGAGAATATGAAGAATAAGATCAAGGGCTTCAAGAAGTTCAAGGAGCCATACATCCTTGTTCTCGGAGACAAAGAAGTTGCAGAAAGAACTGTTTCTGTAAATGTAAGAGGTAATAAGCAGATGAATGGTATTCCTCTTGATGACTTTGTGGCTCTCTGTGTTAAGCAGGCTCAGGAACGTTCACTCGAGCTTATTGACAGCGTTGATTGATTATTCGTTATAAACTGATAATTCACATTAGTTATAATTTGGAGACGTGTTATGCCGGACAAAGAAAAGATTAGACTTATGACCAAAATATCCATATACGAGAAACATGAGGATCTGGGAGATCTTGTTCTGAGCAAATACTACAAGGAAGACTATGTAAAGCTTGGCTGCCTGAAGACTCTTGTAACAACAACTATATGCTACTGGTTATGTATCGCTGTATATGTACTTATTAATTTCGAACAGATTCTGAATGATATCAATACCATGGATTACGTCAAAGTAATATCCAGACTTATGGGTGGATTCTTCATAGCCATGGTTGTATTCTATATCTATGCTTTTATTGTTTACAATTACAAATACTCAAAAGCCCGAAAAGGTCTGATTGGTTATAACAGAACTCTTACCAAACTGATCAAGCTTTATGAAAAAGATGAAGCTCATCAGCAGGTTGTAAAGGGAAAAGTCAGGGTATATTCCGGTATCGGTGGAGATATGGATGAACTTGATGCAGAACTGGCAGAATTAAATAAACATAGAAATTATGAGAGTGGTGGAGAAGAGAGATGACAGGCATACTCAGTATTAAAAACAAAATAAGAGATTTTTTCAGAAAACAGGATGAGATAATATCTCCTATATTCAGATTTATCTGGACATTTATGATATTCATGACAATTCAGAAAATGTTCCATTATTCAGCTCTTGGATCCAAGAGCGAGATAACAATACTTCTTTCAATACTGACCGCACTTCTTCCGGATGCTTTTCTGTTTGTGATGGCAGGTGCACTTATAGGTCTTCATACATTTTCAGTATCCCTTGAGGTGGGAGCAGTATTCCTGGTTATGTATATAATCATGTATTGTGTATATATCAGATTCTTTCCTCAGTATGCATATGCAATGTTTCTCGTTCCGGTATTCTATGTGATCGGAATTCCATATGCAGCGCCGATAGCAATTGCCGTGCTCGCTGGACTTGGTGGAATGGTTCCTGCGGTAATGGGCGTGGCTCTGTATTTCTTCTCGGAATCAACTGCTGAGATTTCAAGACTGCTTGCTACCGAGGATGTTGAGAATGAGATAGAAGCTTTCAAACAATTATCAGAAGTTCTGATCCATAATAAAGAAATGTATGTGGCAATGATGATATTTGCCATTACTGTTGCAGTAACAGCTGTACTTGCTAAATTCAGTTATGACTATGCAATCTATATTGCAATTGCAGCAGGAACAGTAGTTAATATTCTTGCATCAATATTTGCAGGCTATATTATGAGCAATGATATAGACATGGGAACAGTAGTTTTCGGAAGTCTTGTTGGTATAATTTTTGCCGCTGCCGTAAGATTCGGACAGGGCATACTGGATTATCAGCATACCGAACGAGTCCAGTTTGAGGATGATGATTATTTCTATTATGTGAAGGCGGTTCCTAAGATTGATTCTGAAAGGAAGAAGGATGAGCCTGAAGAGCAGCAGGGAAATAATGGCCGCAAGAAGCGTAAGGTTAAGAAAAGAGTCGAAGAACCATATCCTGAAGAGGATTAATAGCAGGATCAGATATAAAGAACCGGTCAAAATGAGATTTCAAATGGAAATTTCAGAAGGACAGTTCAATAGGCTGATTCTTTGATTGAGGATATCATATGGATGGTATATGGACCGTTATCAGGTCACATCTGGGAGGGATTTATTTTCCGGACATAACATGGTCGGATGTGCTTGATATTATTATAATTGCATACGTTATTTATCATGTACTTCTATGGATAAAGACGAGCCGGGCATGGACCCTTCTGAAGGGTATTCTTGTTGTGGCTCTTTTCCTCGTTATAGCGGTTATTTTCAGATTCAATACCATTCTCTGGATAGCTAAGAATCTTATTAATGTATTTCTTATTGCTATTATTATTCTGTTCCAGCCGGAGCTCAGACGTGCTCTTGATGAACTGGGAAGGAAGAAGATTATTTCGAGGTTTATAAAGTTCGACAATACCAGACTTGAAGAAACAAGTCTCAGTGACAAGTCTATCTATGAACTCGTTAAGACTTCTACACAGTTATCTAAGGATAAGACCGGAGCACTTATGGTCATTGAGCATGAGACTCCTCTTGGTGAATATATCAATACAGGTATTGCGATAGATGCGACACTTTCACAGCAGCTGCTTATAAATATTTTTGAGAAGAATACTCCTCTTCATGATGGTGCTGTGATTATTAAGAATAACAGAGTAGTAGCTGCGACATGTTATCTTCCGCTTACGGAAAGACATGATGTGAATAAGGGACTTGGAACCAGACATAGAGCAGGACTTGGTATAAGCGAATGTACTGACAGTATGACCATAATTGTTTCTGAGGAGACCGGTGGAATATCAGTGGCTTATAAGGGAATGCTTTATCAGGATCTGGATGAGGATGGACTCAGAAAACAACTTTCAAAACTGCATATTGAAATAGATGACGGCTATACCGGAACAAAGGTGCTGAGGAAGGGAGGCAGGAGAAATGCTGAAAAACTTGAAAAATAATCTCTTCGACCACCTTTGGCTGAAACTTTTCGCTCTGGTTCTGGCATTCGTTCTGTGGTTTGCTGTAATGAATCTTGAAGATTCAACAATTACCAAGACCGTTTATGGTATTTCCGTAGAAATGCTGAATGGTGATACTATGCTGGAGAACGGTGTGGTATATGATGTTACCGAAGGTGATACAGTTGATATAGTAGTGAAGGGACCGAGATCCATAGTTGAGAATCTTGAGTATACAAGCTTTGAAGCCTATGCGGATCTGTCACATTTGTCTGTGACCAATTCAACTATAATTTCTGTCAAGACCAATGATACGGTGTCTGAGAGAAACTCTAAGCTTCTTACAATTACACCAATCAATCAGTATGTTACTCTTTCTATTGAGGAAGAGACTGAGAAGAGTATTCCTGTCAAAGTAATTACCACAGGGAACGCAAAAACTGGGCTGGCACTCGGAAGTGCGGCACCGGCTCCTAATATGATCACTGTTAAAGGACCGGAGTCTGTACTTGCCAATATCGTAGAAGCACGTGCTGTGGTTGATGTAAGTAATGCGGACATGGATATTGAAGAGACGGTAAGAGTTGGCTGTATAGACGGATATGGAGCAGCTATCCAGAAGGATAATATTAAACTTTCGGATGAGAAGGTAACGGTTTCCATACCGGTTTATAATACAAAGGCTATACCGGTAAATGTTTCAACTATCGGAAACCCGGGAGATGGATTTGGAATCAGAGGTATCAACTTCGAACCGACTAAGATTCTTGTGGCCGGAGAGGATGAGGATCTTGACAGGATTTCATCTATAGATATTACGGATGTATCTGTTGCTGATGCACAGGATACAATTGAGAAGAATGTAGATATTCTGTCATATCTTCCGGACAATATAATAATAGCGGATGATACCGCAGAGATTGCTATAAGTGTAAATGTTGAGAGGGTTTCCACTAAGGAGATTACGCTCAGTACTTCTAATATCAACATTCTGGGAATCAATAAGGAACTTGATTATCAGCTTGACAATGCCCAGAATCTGAAGATAAAGGTAACCGGTTTTGAGGAGGATCTGGCCGATATCAATATTGATTCTCTTAATCCTAGAATTTCGGTGAAGGATCTGAATCTTGGAGAGTACGAGTTAGAGGTTGCATTCGATGAGTCTGAAAAGTATACCATCGAAGGAACCTACACTGTAAAACTCGAGATTAAGGAGGGGCAATGATTACAGATACAGAAGGTATTGAGAAACTTCAACAGGCTATTGACGAATCGAACTATATAGTATTCTTTGGCGGAGCCGGAGTGTCTACTGAGAGCGGAATACCTGATTTCAGAAGTCAGGACGGACTCTATTCCCAGAAGTATAAATATCCTCCTGAGGAAATAGTCAGTCATACATTCCTGGTTCATAAGACAGAAGAATTCTTCGAATTCTACAAAGATAAAATGCTTGCTCCGGATGCCAAACCCAATGCGGCTCATAAGAAGCTGGCAGAGATGGAAGCGGCCGGAAAGCTTAAGGCTGTCATAACACAGAATATTGACGGACTTCATCAGGCGGCAGGTAGTAAGGAAGTACTGGAGCTTCACGGCTCTGTTCTTAGAAATTACTGTACAAAGTGTGGGAAGACCTACAGCAGTACAGATGAAGATGTAAATGCCGGTATCAAATATATACTGGCTTCAGACGGTGTTCCGAAATGTAACGCCGAAATCGATGGCAAAGTATGTAACGGACTGGTTCGTCCGGATGTAGTTCTCTATGAGGAGGGACTTGATCAATATACTATATCTAAATCCATCGAACACATTTCCAAGGCTGATATGCTTATCATCGGAGGAACTTCGCTGGTAGTATATCCGGCAGCAGGCTTCATCAGCTACTTCAGAGGTAAACATCTGGCAGTGCTGAATATGGCATCTACTTCACGAGATGCAGAGGCTGATATAGTTATTAGAGAGAAGATTGGTGAGGTATTCTCACAGATCAGAGTGTAAAACTCAATATATTACATGGAGGATTTATTAAATGTTTGATTTTGATGAAATTGTTAAGGTTGACCCTGAAGTTGCAGCAGCTATGACTGACGAATATAACCGTCAGGATAACAACCTTGAGCTTATTGCTTCAGAGAACATTGCTTCTAAGGCGGTTATGGCTGCTATGGGAAGTCACCTGACCAATAAGTATGCTGAGGGTTATCCGGGTAAGAGATACTATGGCGGTTGTGAATACGTTGACGTTGTAGAAGATCTTGCCAGAGACAGAGCTAAGGAACTGTTTGGTGCTGAGTATGCTAATGTTCAGCCACACTCAGGTGCCCAGGCTAATATGGCAGTATTCTTCGCTACTATGGAGCCGGGTGATACATTTATGGGAATGAATCTTGACCATGGCGGACACCTCACACATGGTTCACCTGTTAACATGTCCGGTAAATATTTCAATTGTGTTCCTTATGGAGTTAACGATGAAGGTCGTATCGACTACGATAATGTTCTTGCTATCGCTAAGGAAGCTCGTCCGAAGCTTATCGTAGCAGGTGCTTCAGCATATGCAAGAGAGATAGATTTCAAGAAGATGCGTGAAATAGCAGATGAGGTTGGAGCAATCCTTATGGTTGATATGGCTCACATTGCAGGTCTTGTAGCAGCCGGATACCATATGAGCCCTATTCCTTATGCTGATATCACAACAACAACTACTCACAAAACTCTTCGTGGACCAAGAGGTGGTATGATCCTCTGCAGTGAAGAAGTAAATGCTAAATACAATTTCAACAAGGCTATATTCCCTGGAATCCAGGGTGGTCCTCTCATGCATGTAATTGCCGGAAAGGCAGTATGCTTCAAGGAAGCACTTTCTCAGGATTACAAGGATTATATGGGCAGAGTAGTAGAGAATGCAGCTACACTTGCAGCAGCACTTCAGGAAAGAGGTTTCGATATCGTATCAGGTGGTACAGACAATCACCTTATGCTTGTTGACCTGAAGAGACTTGAGCTTACAGGTAAGGAAGTTGAGAAGCTTCTTGACAGTGTTCATATCACAGTTAATAAGAATACAGTTCCTAATGATCCTAAGTCACCATTCGTAACCAGTGGTATCAGAGTAGGTACTCCTGCAGTTACAACAAGAGGTGCAGTTAAGGAAGATATGTATATAATCGCAGATGCCTTTAAGGCAGCAATCCTTGATAAGGATAATGCTAAGGCAGAGGCACTTGTTAAGAGCATTACAGAGAAATATCCTCTCTACAAATAATCTAAATTAATGCAGGACTGTAATGTGCCATGTGCGCATTACAGTCCGTATAAAAGCAATCATACAGGAAAAATTATGGAAGAGAACAGAAACGATAATACCCCGAATAATAATAACAATAATAAAAATGATAATGAAAATAAGCGTCCGGGCGGATTTAATAATACTATTGCAGTAATCATCATAGCTGTAGTTCTTTCCATCATATTTATCATGGCACTGAATAATTACAGATCTTCAGGTGAGAAGGAAGTGTCCTATGATAAATTCATTCAGATGGTGGATGCGGGCAAGGTTAAAGATGTAAAGATTTACGAGAAAAGGATTAAATTCACTCCGAACGAGGATGATAAGAAAACTCAGAACATCACCTACTATGTTGTCAGAACAGATGATTATGATCTGATTTCAAGACTGGAGAAGTCGGAGGTCAAGTTTACAGCCATAGATGAGGGCGGAAATGCGATTCTCGGACAGATTCTCTACTATATACTGTTCTTCGCAGTTATGTATTTCGTTACCATGATGATAATGAGACGTATAACCAGCGGCGGTGGTGGTATCATGAATGTGGGCAAATCGAATGCCAAGCTATATGATATGACCAAGAATACCGGAATCACATTTAAGGATGTAGCCGGTGAGGAGGAAGCTAAGGAATCTCTCACTGAGATGGTAGATTTCCTGAAGAATCCTGCCAAGTATCTGGATATTGGTGCCAGACTTCCGAAGGGAGCCCTTCTGGTTGGCCCTCCGGGAACCGGTAAGACACTGCTTGCGAAGGCTGTAGCCGGAGAAGCAGGTGTTCCGTTCTTCTCAATGTCAGGTTCTGAATTTGTGGAAATGTATGTCGGTGTAGGTGCATCGAGAGTAAGAGATCTTTTCAAGCAGGCTAATGCGAAGGCACCTTGTATAATATTTATCGATGAGATAGATGCTATCGGAAGAAGCCGTGATACCCGTCATATGGGTGGTGATTCCGAAAGAGAGCAGACACTTAACCAGTTGCTTTCGGAAATGGATGGTTTCGATTCTTCCAAGGGTATCATTATCCTTGCGGCAACCAACAGACCGGAAGTTCTTGATAAGGCGCTTCTGAGACCGGGACGTTTTGACAGAAGAGTTGTTGTTGAAAGACCTGATCTGAAGGGACGTGAAGATATCCTGAAGGTGCATTCCAAAGATGTTAAACTGGATGAGACCGTTGATCTTCATGAACTGGCAAGTGTTACCAGCGGATCTGTTGGTGCAGATCTTGAGAATATAATCAACGAAGCAGCGCTTACTGCAGTACGTAAGGGCAGAAGATTCGTTTCCCAGAACGATCTTATCGAATCCGTAGAGGTTGTATTTGCCGGTAAGGAGAAGAAGGATCGTATCCTTTCGGCAGATGAGAAGAGTATAGTAGCTTATCATGAAGCCGGACATGCGCTTCTGACAATGCTTCAGAAGAATACCATGCCTGTACAGAAGATTACGATTGTACCGAGAACCATGGGAGCTCTGGGATATGTATGGCAGACTCCTGAAGAAGAGAAATATCTTGAAACTCAGGCAGAAATGGAAGCTCATATAGTTATAACAATGGGTGGACGTGCTGCTGAGGCAATCAAATTTCCTTCAGTTACTTCGGGTGCATCGAACGATATAGAGCAGGCAACCAAGGAAGCCAGAGCAATGGTTACAATGTACGGTATGTCTGAAAGATTCGGTATGGTACAGCTGGAAGGAATAACCGGTGAGTACCTTGACAGAAAATCTATGCTTCAGTGTTCAGATGAGACTGCTACTATGATTGATGACGAGGTTCGTATCATAATCAATAATGCTTATGACAGAGCCGTTAAGATCTTATCCGAAAATGAGCATATTCTGGATGCCATAGCTCTTTACCTGATTGATCATGAATCAATTACCGGTAAGGAATTCATGGACATCTTCAATCAGGTTACCGGAGGAGTTTATCCGAGAATTGATATGAGCACATCGCTCACATCAGGTGGCAGATCCTGGAAGGTAACCGATACGGCTGAGA
>CACZPG010000239.1 GCA_902782965.1 uncultured Lachnospiraceae bacterium | reverse complement strand
TGTATATTAATATCATTGTAACTTGTATATTAATTTCAACTGTAAATTAAACTGTTTATATGCTATATTTATGAGAAGCAAAAATCGGCTTCTCATAATCTGCCGATTTGATTTACAAAAAGTACAAAGATTGGAGGTTCAATTTGAAATACATATTTCTGATTATTTTTCTTATTGCAACTACCATTCATCTGTACGCTTCTCTTAAGGAAGATACCAGGCTGAGGAATTATTCTAAACCATTTATTCTGCTTTCACTGCTTGGTTTCTATATAACTGCGACTCGTTTCCTATCGATATTCATTATTTTTGCTCTTATATTCAGCTGGATAGGAGATGTTCTGCTGATTCACAAGGGAATCAAATGGTTTGCATCCGGAGGCGTCGCCTTTACCATAAGTCACGGATTCTTTATAGCAGGTTATATTCGTGATATAAGCTTTTCGAGAATTCCTGTTTTACTGATCATTATGCTGTTAGCCTTTTTCGTTGCTATAGTCGTAATCATTTTCAGCAAGTTGAAATCGCATCTTCCGAAGCCGTTATTCTATCCGGCTTTATTTTATCTGCTGGTAAACGGAGTAATGAACTGCTTTGCCATTTTCCGTTTGGTAAGCGATGTTACGGTGGCGACTGTTGTTACGGCGCTTGGTGCAATTCTTTTCTTTATTTCTGATACGACGCAGTTTACGGTCCGGTTTAAGAGAAATAGTCGTTTGAAAACTCATTTTCTTGTAATGCTCACCTATTCAGTGGGAGAGCTGCTGATCGTGCTTGGGTTATTGTGATTATTGCAGACACAATATAGTCAGATAGAAATAGCTCAATTTAGCTGGATTTTTAATTGAACATAATTATAGATAGAATTAGAACAAATACATATATGTGGTGTATAAAAAGGATATATAAGATGAATGAAATAACATTAGCAGAATTAAAGAACTGGTCGAGGGATTCCTACGAGCTGATAGATATCCGGGATGACGGACTGGTGGCCTATGGAATGCTTCCAGGTGCTCTGCATATTCCGGAAGAACAGCTGACTGATGCAAAGTGTCCCGGGATTGAGGAAATAGAAGCCGATAAGAAACTGGTTTTCTATTGTGAGATAGGAAGAAGAACCAGAGAACTGGAAGATATTGAATGTCTTGAGGGAAGAGAATGCTATAGTCTTGAAGGCGGCTATGTGGGCTATATCAGATCAGGCCTCATGGATGAAGAGGCAATCAAAGAGAAGCAGCAGAAGGCAGAGAAGAGTATTCAGAAGAGATTTCATAAACAGTTATTTTCACCTTTTGCAAAGGCCTGCAAGAATTATCAGCTGATAAATGAGGGAGATCATATAGCTGTATGTATTTCCGGTGGAAAAGATTCCATGCTGATGGCTAAGCTCTTTCAGGAAATTCAGAGACACAGGAAGGTAAATTTTGACCTTACATTTCTGGTCATGGATCCCGGATATAATCAGGCTAACCGTGAACTGATCGAGAGTAATGCCCGGGCTTTGGGAATACCTATTACGATATTTGAAAGCAATATATTCGATACTGTGGATACTATAGAGAAGAGTCCCTGTTATCTCTGTGCCAGAATGCGCAGAGGCTATCTGTATAGCAAGGCCAAGGAACTGGGCTGTAATAAGATAGCTCTTGGTCACCACTATGATGATGTGATAGAAACCATACTTATGGGAATGCTTTACGGGGCACAGATACAGACGATGATGCCTAAGCTTCACAGCACCAATTTCGAGGGAATGGAATTGATCCGTCCGCTTTATCTTGTTCGGGAGAGCGATATTATTGCCTGGAGAGATTATAACGAGCTTCATTTTCTGCAGTGTGCATGTCATTTTACAGATACATGTACAACCTGCCATGAGGATGGAACCACTTCTTCGAAAAGACTGGAGACCAAGAAGCTGATAGCAGAGCTGAAGAAGGAAAATCCATTTGTTGAGTCAAATATATTTAATAGTGTTGAAAATGTAAATCTGGATACTGTGATCTGTTATAAGCAGAAGGGAGTCAGACATAACTTCCTGGATGAGTATTAGATTGAAATTCAGGCTGAAGAAATGAGGTATGAAAAAGTGAGGAGAATTAAAGGAACGATTATAGGTGCGGCTGTCAGCTGTATGGCAGCACTCATGGCTGTTGGCAGTGGACTTAAGCTTCCCGGCAGCAAGGCTGACACGGTATATGCAGATGAAATTCAGCCGGTGATGATAAATGAGACAAACTTTCCGGACGCGAATTTCCGGTCTGTCATTTCAACTGCGGATTATGATCGTGATGGAAATGGAATACTGGATGCGGAAGAAATCAAGCTGATCCGAAATATTTACTGTGATAATAAGGGTATTAAATCGTTACAGGGAATTGAATACTTCGTGGAACTGCAGGGCCTGTATTGTACGTTTAATGAAATAGAAACCTGGGACCTGAGTAATAACAAGGAACTTCGTGGTGTCTGGTGCTCGAATAATAAATTTACTTCTCTTGATTTTACTCCTAATCCTGAGCTGATGTGGGTATATTGCTATGAATGCAATCTGACTTCTTTGAATGTGGCCAATAATCCTAAAATGGCTTTCATTGAATGTAACACCAATCCACTCGCAACTCTGGATGTAACACATAATCCTGAACTGGAACATCTGACCTGCGGCTCCTGTGAACTTACTACACTGGATCTTAGTAATAATCCGAAACTGGCGCATCTGGATGCTTTCAGAAATCACTTTACTACCCTGGATGTGACCAAATGTCCGAAGATGAAAAGACTGGATATCTGGGACAATCCCGGTCTTGGAAGTATAGATGTCAGTAAATGTCCGGGACTCCAATATTATAATTGTGCCAATAATAAGGTAAGCAGTCTGGATGTCAGCCAGAACCCACAGCTGCAGAAACTGATATGCAGTTATAATCAGATTACTTCTCTGGATGTAACACATAATCCTAAACTGGTTTATCTGGATTGTGCCTGCAACCAGCTTAGTTCACTGGACATTTCCCATAATCCATATCTGTATTTCCTGCAGGCCTTCACTAACAGCTTTACCAAGCTGAATATCGGTAATAATCCATTTCTTGTCAAGACCTATGAAGAAGGCGTAAAGAAGGATGAATCTGCAGTTTGTAAGGGACACTCATGGACCATTGATTACGGCGGTGATACCTCTACCGGTGGAGATAACATTTATTTCCTCTGTTTTGATGATAAGGTTACTCTGAGTACCGAAGCAGATGATTCCGCCCTTGAATTAGATGAAGATGATTCCGAATATAATTCCACAAAGAATGGAGAGTATGTAACCAGGGCTATGGTAGTTCAGACTCTTTATAACATGGCAGGCAAACCCAGTGTGAAAGGATTAACTACCCGTTTCACGGATGTTGAAGAGGGTGCATGGTATGAAGATGCTGTCAAATGGGGTGAGAAGAATAATATCTGTATAGGTTACCCCTATGTGTCTTCTGATAAATTCGGTGTAGGTAAATGGATCAAAAGACAGGATCTGGTTTTTATGCTGATGCGTTATTCCGAACTGATGGGTTATAAGAGAGCGATAGATTTCGGTAGAAGTGACGACTATATAGATTATTTTGATATAGATTACTATGCATGGGAAGCTGTCTGCTGGTCCGCTACCTGGAACATTATGGAAGGAAAAGGAGCGCCGGGGGCTTCGAAGGAAGAACAGCGTATAGAACCTAAGGGAAAGGTAACTCGGGCAGAGTTAGAAACGATTATCAAAAGACTGTTGGAAGTTAATGGAGTATCCATGACCAAGATTCCTGTTCCGGATAATATTGATCTTCCACCTGAACCTGCTCGGGATAAGAATGATATTTCACCTGATAATCCCGCCAGGCTTAAAGATATTGAGAAGCTTATCCAAAATAAGAAGGATGAGAAGGATATCAAGGGTTCCACCTTCTCTATTCTGATGGCAAAGGGAACAGCTAAGTCTAAGAACACTGTTAAACTCAGCTGGAAATCTGTTCCGGGAGCCGGCAAATATGTAATCTACGGAACTAAATGTGGTAAGAAGAATAAGTATAAGTACATTAAAACCGTAAAAGGAAATTCCTGTACTATTAATAAGCTGAAGAAGGAAACTCAGTATAAGTATGTTGTAGCCGCTGTAAAAGGCAGCAAAGTATATGCGGTTTCCAAGACAGTTCATGTAACCACTGCCGGAGGAAACACCGGGAATTATAATAAGGTCAAGCTTAATAAGAAGAGCCTGTCTCTGAAGAAGGGAAAGTCAGGCAAGATCAAAGCAACTCTTAAACATGATAAGAGCAAGGTGAATATTCATCGTAAGCTTGCCTGGGAATCTGATAACATAAAGGTTGCGAAGGTTAAGAACGGAAAAGTTACCGCAGTGGGAAAAGGTAAATGCTATGTGTATGCATATACTCAGAATGGAGTATACGCAAAGGTTAAGGTTACAGTGAAATAATAAATAGTTTACATAAAGTCGGACAGGCGATAAATTGCCTGTTCGATTTTTTTTCTGTTATTCATAATTGAAGTGTGATAAAATAGTCGTTGTCACAATATGAGTAGTTTGAATAATTATAGAATTATATGCTTTTCTGATGTTGGAGGACATAATTGATGAACAAGAAAAATGTTGCAATAATACTGGAGTTAATACCGATAGTTTCAGTTATAGTAACCTTTGTTTTGATATTTTCTCCGATTAATGCTGAGAGAATTCAGTGGCTTACAGGAACTACTACGATACTGGCATTATTTGGTTTTGTTTTCTTTATTGTAGGACGTATTCTTGCCAGGGAAGAGAAGGTAGTTCGTATTCTTGGAATATTTGACTGGATATCGATGGTGGCTATAGTAGGTTTATATGTTCTGGCAATTTTCAGTTTTGGTTTATAAATGAATTGAATTTCTGCTGTGATTTTATCATATGAGGTAAACTTGATTTATGATTGATATTATTGGACTGTTTGGAGGAGTAGGTCTGTTCCTTTTCGGAATGAACCTTATGGGTTCCTCTTTGAAGAAACTTGCCGGTGCAGGAATGGAGAAGATTCTTCAGACTCTTACTACCAGTAAGAAAAAAGGTGTCGGTGAGCTTAAAGGCTGGGCTTTGGGACTCGGAGTAACAGGTATTATTCAGAGTTCGGCGGCAACCACCATGATGCTGATTGGTTTTGTAAATGCCGGGATAATGACATTATCTCAGGCTATTCCTGTTGTATTTGGTTCCAATGTAGGAAGTACAGTTACAGCTCAGATACTTAGGCTTGGTGATCTGGGGTCGGGAAGTCTGGTACTTCAGTTGTTGAAACCGTCGTCGTTTGCTCCGATGCTTGTTGCAGTCGGTATTATTATATTTGGTATCGGACAACTCAAATCTCATTTCTCTTCCGGACGAAAACTTATAGATCTGTCCGGAATTCTGATAGGTCTTGGAACCCTGTTCTATGGTATGACCACCATGGAGGAGGTATTTATTCCTTTGAAGGAATCAGAGAGTTTCAGGAACCTCTTTCTTGCTTTTAATAATCCATTTATTGGAATAATGATCGGACTTGGTCTGACTGCTCTTATCCAGAGCTCCAGTGCATCCGTTGGTATACTTCAGGCGCTTTCTGCAACCGGAAGCGTAACCTATGGTTCAGCTGTTCCGATAATAATCGGAGCCAATATCGGTAAATGCTTCACCATTCTTCTTGGAAGTATCGGAGCTAATAAGCAGGCCAAAAGAGTGGCACTCAGCTACCTGCTCTTCAATATAGTAGGAGCAATTGTTTTCTCAGTTGTTATTTACCTGATATATTATACCGTTGGAATTCCTTTCTTCGAGAATCCTGTTAACAGAGGAAACATTGCTAATCTTCATCTGGGATTCAATCTTATTATCAGTGTTGTTCTTCTGCCGCTGTCTGATAAGATGGCCAAGTTAACAACCCTTATCATTAAAGATGATGAGGTTGTGGAAGAAGAGGATGAATTCAGACACCTGGACGATATGCTGCTTAAGACTCCCGGTATTGCGCTTACCCAGTGTAAGAATCTGATGGGTCAGATGGCAGAGAGAATTCAGGAGAATTATCTTATTTCGACAGGACTTATAATGAACTATGACGAGTCTGCATTTAGCAGATTAAGTGAGAACGAGAGTTTTATTGATAGATGTGAAACAGCTCTTTCGGCTTATATAGTTAAGATAGACAGAAAAAGACTTACCATAGATAATAGCGGAATGGTTAGTACAATACTTAATACAGTGGGTGACTATGAAAGAATAGGTGACTACTGTATGAATATTGCCTATACCGCCCGTGAGTGCAGTGAGAATGAGGTTAGATTCTCTGAAAGAGGTTCAGCGGAGCTGGGTACAATTATTGAGGCAACCAGACAAATGCTGGAACTTACATTTTCATCTGTTGAGAGTGAGAATATCAATAAAGCATTCAGAGTACAGCCCCTCAGTAAATCCATAGCAGAACTTAAGAGATTGATTGAATCTCATCATGTTGACCGTCTTCAGACAGGAGACTGTGGAGTGCAGGGTGGAGTGGCTCTGTACGATATCATAAATAGTCTTCAGAGAATTGCTCTGCATTCCAAGAGTATATCAAGACATGTTATGAAGAGACTTTCCAGGGATAGAAATCTTGATCCTCTGCATGGCAGCATGGTTGATAAAACAGATGAAGAATATCTGGCTCTTGCCGATTATTATAATTCGAAATATATTGAACCGGTCAAGGTGGTTGAGGAGAAACCTGCAGAGAATATGCCGCTGACAGAGGACAATATGATTTCAGATGAATCAATGAAGGATAAGAAATCTGATAAAACTGATAAGCCGGATAAGAAAGATAAAACAAATAAGAAAGATAAATCTGACAGAAAAGAAAACAAAGA
>CACZPG010000238.1 GCA_902782965.1 uncultured Lachnospiraceae bacterium | reverse complement strand
GTTCAAGCTTATTACTAAATTTGAAAGAAACGTTGTGGATTCTGAAGAAACTGAGAAATGGGATGATTACAGTATACAATTCTATCCGAAGGCTACAACGGAGATGGAACCGAATATTTCAGGTGGCGTGGCTTTCGATTGGGCACAAAGCCAGCGAATGGATGAGGATAGTGAAATATTCTGGTTCAATGAACGTGGTCCATGGGAATATAGCAAGGTATTCAGTGGTACTGCGAATCGGGAAATGATCATGTCAGCTGTTAATGTTACCTTTGAAGAGAATGAACCGAAGGCGGAGACAATATGGGAGGATGACGTTTTCACTGTTACAAATTATGATGGAACCCCGCTTTCTGCTACTAATAATGTGGAAATAAACGTGTATCAGTGGGGTGAAAAAGAGTATGAATATATATACAATAATAATATAGATACTGAGGAAGAACACTGGAGAGATATGGGAGTTTACTCATTTACATTCTCCCAGCCCGGAAAATATAAGGTGTGGTATGGTCCTGATGACAACAAAACTTATGCTATATTTGTTATAAATGCACCTGAAATGGTAATGTATAATAAGGATATTAATGATAAAAAAACCTACCTTGCAGGACCTTGGGAGGATTACTATTATACTCCGGGAGAAACTCTGTATGTTGCTCCGTCAGATGAAATGTTTATGTTCCTTAATGAAGCCTGGGAAAAAGGTAATATTGAAAGTGCAACAATAAATTTTGCAAATGAACTTGGAATGGATCCTGTTGACTGGCTAGCTGAGGGCTTCGCACCACAGGAAATTAAGATTCCGGCTTCGATGACTTATAATCTGAATGATTCTATCTGGATCAATATTAAATATAATGAGCAGGTTGAATTAAGGGATGATGACGGAAATATCGTTAATGGTGAAGATAATAAGCCGATAATGGTTCAGAGAGAGGATGGCTGGAGCTTCAGATTAAATGCTTCTGATGATGGCTTTGTAGTAACAGGTGTTGATGGGGATGACTGGAATGATTGTAAACCTGTATATCCTGGAGATGAGTGTCTGGACGAAAATGGTAATCCTAAAGTAGATGATGAGGGTAATACTATTTACAGAAATACTGAATTCGGTAAATCCTGGGATTGTGAGGTTTTTAGTGATAATTATCTTACACTTGGCTTCAGATACCCTGATGGTTATATAGAAGTTATGAGTAATGATTATCTTGATAAATTAAGTATTATCGATGAGAATGGTGATCCGCTTGATGAGAAGGATTATATAATCGAGATGGCCAAATATTATATTAAAGAATATAATCCGGATACAAATAAAGAGGAAGATGTTGAAAAACGTTATGATCATATTTTCAATATAGTAGTTAAGAAGGTTGGACTATTTGCTGTAGTTTATCGAGATATAGATGATCAGGAGACAATGTTTACCTTCAAAACCCGTATTCCGGAGATTTCAGTTTACGGAAAGAATGTAATCAGTAAAGATTATATTCTCGGAAATGACGCACAGTATACATCTAACAGACGTAAATTCTATATTCTTCCTGATAATTATGATGATTATGATGAAGAGAATCTTGAAGGAAGTTTGCGGAAAATCTCAATTAAGAGTGCTGTTGTAGAAGTCGGTAACTACTTCAAAGAAGATCCAAAAGAAGAAAATGGCGGACACTGGGAATCCTACGATATTGACCCAGACGATATTGACCTGAAGGTTGATAAGGATAAGGGAGTTACAGTGACAATTCCTGAAGAAATCGATGGTGAATTTGATGTTAAGGTATTCTTCAGCAAAACTAATAAATGGTTTGAAAATTACAGAGATGAGGATGGTAAGGAGGCTAAGAGACCTAGAACGGATTTCAACAGGAATGATTCCAGAAACTTCCATTTCTCATCAATAGATGGTGAAATTCATTATTCTGAATCTGCAGAAGGTGATATAGCTGCAGCAGATGCTGTTATGGATAAGATTAAAGCTCTTCCGGATTCAGATAAAATTGTAGCAACAGATGAAGAAGCTGTTGCTGAAGCAAGACAGAGCTTTGAGGAACTAACACCTGCTCAGCAGAAACTGGTTGAGAATATTCAGAAGCTTGAAGATGCTGAGGAGGCGCTTGCCCAGATAGCTGATACAGCAGTTGCTCAGGCGCTTGCAGAAGTTGAGAAATCACTTGCCGATTATACTGGAAGGCTTGATACTCTTAAGACTGATCAGTATGCAGATGCTGTAGAAGTAGCAAATGCATCAGCTAAACTCGAAGCATTAAATACAGCAGTTACTGCTCTTGAAAATCTGGCGCAGGATGCAGGAAATGTAGCCAAGAATGAAGCAGCTAAAGCAGTTACTGATGGTTTAGAAAAATTAAAAACTGCTCTGGAAACTGCAGAGAGTACTGCAGCAAATGCGAGTGCTGTAGCAGCAGAGAAAGCAAAGAAGGATCAGATAGAAGCAGAGAAAACAGCTGCAGTAAACGCAGCAGTAGATGTAGCAGTAAACGCTGCAGCAGAAGAGAGGAAAGCAGCATTAGAAGAAGCAGAGAAAACAGCTGCAGCAAAGCAGGCAGCAGCAGTAGAAGCTGCCAAAAAAGAGGATGCCGAGAAGGCAGCAGCAGATCAGGCAGCGGCTGTAGAAAATGCCAAAAAAGAAGCAGCTAAGAAGGCAGCGGAAGAGAAGGCGGCAGCATTAGAAGAGGCCAAGAAGGCAGCGGCAGAAGAACAGGCGGCAGCAGTTGCAGCAGCTAAGAAGGAGTCTGAGGTATCTAAACTTCCTATAGCCGGAGATATTCTGTATGATAAAGCTTCTAAGTCCTGCTATAAGGTAATAACTGCATCTGATGGTAAGTCTGATGGTACGGTAGAATATAAGTGTGCTGACAGCATGGTAAAAAAGATTGTTATCCCACCTGCAATCACATTTGATGGAATTAAGTATGATGTTGTATCTATAGGTCCAAATGCATTTGCATATAATACGAAACTCAAAAATGTAACAATTCCTGATAAGGTGAAAACCATCGGAAAAGGAGCCTTTTGTGGATGTAGTAATCTTCAGACTATTATTATCGAATCTAAAGAGCTTAAGACAGTAGGAAAGGGAGCATTCAAGGGTATCAAGGCTAAGGCTGTAATAAAGGTCCCTGCAGACAAGTTAAAGGATTATCAGAAACGACTTAAAGGAAAAGGCCAGGGAAAGAAGGTTAAGATTAAGAAGTATTAACAATTAAATAAAAACAATTAATAAAAAACTAATAAACGAGTTGCGTCATTCATGGTATAATGAATATAATAACATGAATGGCGCAGCTTTTTTGATACAAAGCTGGCAAATAAGCAGAAAGGAATAATAGCATTTTAAAGCGTATTATTATGGACACGAAATACAGACGAATTGAAGCAGATATAGATTTAGATGCAATAAGATATAATATCGAAACAGTGAAGGCGCTTAATCCGAAGGACAGGAAGACGCTTCTGGTTATTAAGGCGGATGCCTACGGACATGGCGCTGTTACTCTTGCAAGAGAACTTGATGATCTGGCTGACTACTATGCTACTGCAACTGTAGATGAGGCAATGGAGCTCAGAAATGCATCAATAACCAAACCAGTTCTTATTCTTGGTTATACTGATGAATCGGAATATGATACAGTTATTGATAATGATATAACCGTTGCAATGTACGATTATGATAAGGCTTCCCTTCTTTCTGAAAAGGCCAGGAACAAAGGATTAAAAGCGAAGGTTCATATCAAGGTTGACAGTGGTATGAGCAGGATAGGTTTTCAATGTGATGAAGCCGGAGTGGATGAAGCCTGGAGACTTTCACAGCTTGAGGGACTTGATGTGGAAGGTATATTTACACATTATGCCAAGGCTGATTATGAAGATAAGTCGGATGCATCTAAACAGTATGAGGCTTTTTCCTGGTTTGTTAAATCTCTGGAAGAGAGAGGTGTATCACTGAGAATCAGACATATTGATAACAGCGCAGGTGCAATGGAAATCCATTCAGATGGTTTTGACATGATGCGCCTGGGTATAGTAATATATGGATTGTATCCGTCTGAAGAGATAGATAAGTCGGTTGTTTTAAGACCTGCCATGAGTCTTAAGGCTCGAGTGGTTCACGTTAAGGATCTTCCTGCCGGAAGAGGAATCGGTTATGGATGGACATATGTGACCGAACGGCCTATGAAGATTGCTACTGTTTCGGCAGGATATGCGGATGGGTATCCAAGAGCTCTTTCGAATCAGGGAAGGGTTCTGATACATGGTCAGTATGCTCCGATCCTTGGCAGAGTCTGTATGGATCAGATTATGATAGATGTTACGGATATTAAGACTGCTGATGATGAAAATGTTAAGGTAGAAGATGAAGTGGTTCTCTTCGGAACTCAGGGAGATAAGGCTATTCCTGTTGAAGAAATAGCGGAGCCTGCAAACAGCTTCAATTATGAAACGGTCTGTAGAATAAGTCGACGTGTACCACGGGTTTATTATAGAAATGGCAGAGAAATCCTGGAGGTTAATTATCTGAAATAATACAGGGAGCTGAAGTTCTATGTTTAAAAAGAAAGACGAAGAACGGGTCGAGGAGGAGATTCTGGACCTGGTGGAAGAAGGGCATGAACACGGTTTCATTGAGGAAGAGGAAGTGGAGATGATCTCCAATATACTTGACCTGGATGATAAGATTGTACGTGATATCATGACCAGCCGTAATAAGATATTTGCCCTCAGCAAGGATGAGACTATTGATAACATTCTTGAGAGCTGTCTTGAGAGCGGTTATTCCAGATTTCCGGTATATGACGGAGATATCGATAATATTACAGGCGCTATTCATATCAAGGATATTATCAAGGTATTTCTGAAGGATCCGGAAGAAATTATAGAGAATGTAACAGATGAGGCTATGTACATTCATCCTACATATGATATTTCCAAACTTCTGAAGAAGATGCAGAAAGAGAAGAATCATATGGCGGTTGTCATAGATGAATACGGTCAGACTGATGGTCTGGTCACCCTGGAAGATATTCTCGAAGAGATAGTCGGAAATATCTGGGATGAACATGATGAGGAAACCGAAGAGGTAAGTGAGACCTATGGAGATGGTTATCTGGTGGACGGAATGATCAAGCTTCATGATCTTGAAGAACTGATAGAGGATCTGGAATTTCCGGATACGGATATCGAGACTCTGAACGGATTTCTGCTATATAAGCTTGGAAGGTTCCCGAAGCTGAATGAGAATATCAAGATAGATTATGGAGGATATTCTTTTGAGACAACGGAGATTGAGGACAGACTGATCAAGTCAGTACGAATAACCAGACTTTCCAATCCGGAGAATGAAGACAAATAGACTTATAAAAAGCTATTTCATTCCAAACCAATGGTGAGGATTATTTATATAAAACAATAATTATATTTATGAAAGAAGAGGAAAAATAAATGTCAGGACATTCAAAATTTGCGAATATCAGAGCTAAGAAAGAGAAAAATGATGCAGCTAAAGGTAAGATATTCACTGTAATTGGAAGAGAAATCGCAGTAGCAGTTAAGGAAGGCGGAGCTAACCCCGATAATAATGCAAAGCTTCGTGATGTAATTGCCAAGGCTAAGGCTAATAACATGCCTAATGATACCATCGAAAGAGGTATCAAGAAGGCTGCCGGTGATCTGGAAAACGTTAACTATTCATATAATACTTATGAAGGTTACGGCCCTGGCGGAATTGCTATCATAGTTAAATGTCTTACAGACAATAACAACAGAACTGCCGGAAATGTAAGAAGTGCATTTACAAAGGGTGGTGGAAGCATCGGAGTAACAGGTTGTGTATCCTACATGTTCGATGAGAAAGGTCAGATCATCATAGACAAGGAAGAGACAGATATGGGAGCAGACGATCTGATGATGTTTGCTCTGGATGCCGGAGCAGAAGATTTCTCAGAGGAAGAGGATTCCTTCGAAATCATAACTGATCCAGCAGCATTCTCTGATGTAAGAGATGCTTTCGAGAATGAAGGAATCAAGATGGCCTCTGCTGAGGTTACAATGATACCTCAGAATTATGTGGCTGTTACTTCAGAGGAAGATCAGAAGAATCTCGACAGAATTCTTGATCTGCTTGATGCCGATGATGATGTGCAGGATGTATATACTAACGTAGAGTAAGTAATGAGTGCAGCTTGAAATATGGAACGGTGTCAATCCAAACGAAGATAGACTAATAGGTATAGGGGGGAGCGTATGGATAAATTCATAGTTACAATCGCAAGAGAGTATTGTTCAGGCGGACAGAAGATCGGAACGAGACTTGCTGAAGAGCTTGGAGTAAACTGTTACGACAGTGAGATGTTCAGACTTGTATCCAGCAATAAGAATATGCAGGGTGATGTTGTATCTCATAATGACATGATCAAGGATACCTCGCTTTTCGATGTTGCTAAAGAAGTATATCATGATCCGCTTCCTTCACCGGTAGTGGATGATGTGCTCACAACCAAATTTGAGGGTGAAGATATAGCTCTTATCAGGAATCTCTATGATTATCAGTCTGAAATAATAACAGAACTTGCTAACAGGGAATCCTGTGTTATTGTTGGTCGCTGTGCTAATTATATCCTTAGAAATGATCCTAATGCGGTGCACGTGTTTGTTCATGCACCAATAGGCTTCAAACTTAAGAGAGCATCTTCCAAACATTACATGCCTGAGAACGAACTCAGAAACTATCTGATGAAGGTTGATGAAAGAAAGGCCGATTATTATTTCAAATATACCGGTTGTGAGTGGACAGATATTAAGAATTATGATCTTTCACTTGATTCATCCAAGCTTGGTATCAGAGGCTGTGTTGAGACTATAAAGGCATTTCTTGAGATAAAATCTAAGATTAATAAGTAACATTTATGCTATTCAAAATTATGATATTTTGATATAATTAACGGTAGTGATTTTCATAGGGAAGAATTACTGAATTATAAAAATGTGACAGCAGAGCCAGTTGTGTTCCGTTACATTTTGGATATATGGAGGGGCGTAGTTTATGAAGAAAATAGCTTACATTGCATCAGAGTGTGTTCCGTTTATCAAGACCGGTGGTCTGGCTGATGTTGTTGGTACACTTCCCAAGAAATTTAATAGAAATGAATATGATGTTCGGGTAATCATTCCGAATTATATGTGTCTTCCTGAGAAGTTTAAGAACAGTATGAAATACATAACACATTTTCATATGGATATTGGCTGGAGACAGCAGTATGTCGGTGTTATGTATATGGAATATGAGGGAGTTCCGATTTATTTCATAGATAATGAATACTATTTCAATGGCTTCAATATTTACGGCGATGTGAAGTGGGATATCGAGAAGTACTGTTACTTCTGTAAGGCTGCTCTTTCGATTCTTCCGAGTATCGGTTTCAGACCGGATATCGTTCACTGTCATGACTGGCAGGCAGGACTTGTTCCGGTTTATCTTAAGACACTCTTTGCCAGCAATCCTTTCTATCAGGGAATCAAATCGGTTATGACTATTCATAATCTTCAGTTCCAGGGTAAATGGGATATCAAAACAGTTCAGGAATATTCAGGACTTCCAAGTGATCTCTTCACTCCGGATAAGCTTGAGATGAACAAAGATGCAAGCATGCTGAAGGGTGGTCTTGTATATGCAGACAAGATTACCACAGTTTCCAATACATATGCTCATGAGATTCAGACACCTTACTATGGTGAAGGTCTGGATGGATTGCTTCAGGCGCGCTGGCAGAGTCTCTGGGGTATTGTAAACGGTATCGATTATGATGTATTTAATCCGGCTAAGGATAATAAGATAGAGTGTAAATATAATACACGTAATTATAAGAAGAATAAGCTTAAGAATAAGCTGGCACTTCAGAAAGAACTGGGTCTTCCGGAAGACGAGAATGCCTATGTAATGGGTATCGTATCCAGACTTACAGATCAGAAGGGACTTGACCTTATTGATCACATCATGAATGATATCATGACAGATGGTACACAGCTGGTAGTTCTAGGAACCGGTGACAGAAGATATGAGGATATGTTCAGATATTATCAGGGCTTCCATCCTGCTAAACTTTCTGCAAATATCTATTTCAGTGATGAACTGTCTCATAAGATATATGCAGGCTGTGATTCAATTCTTGTTCCATCAAGATTTGAACCTTGTGGACTTACCCAGCTGATGGCACTTAAATATGGTTCGCTTCCTATCGTAAGAGAGACCGGTGGACTTAAGGATACGGTTCAGCCTTATAACGAATTCGAGGGAACAGGTACAGGTTTCAGTTTTGCAAATTATGATGCAAGAGAGCTCCTGAATACTATCAATTATTCGAAACAGATATTCTTCGATAAGAAGGAAGACTGGCAGAAGATGATGAAGAGAGCTATGGAGCAGGATTATAGCTGGGATCAGAGTGCTAAGATTTATGAACAGCTGTATTCAGAACTTTAAACGTTCATAACAGACAAAACCCGCATTTAAACGTGCGGGTTTTATTTTAAGAAACAATGATAAACAGGAAAACAGGATTAGAATAATGGCATATGATGGAATAGTAGTGAGTGGTGTAATATCCGAGATAAAGAAACAGTGTCTGGGTGGAAGATGTCTTAAAATCCAGCAGCCTTCCCCGGATATTATAACTCTTACGATCAAAGGATTTAAAGGACAGACAAAACTCTATATTTCCGCAGGCGCGGCGCTTCCGATAGTATACATAGCGGGAAGTCTTCCCAATGCACCGATGCAGGCTCCGGCCTTCTGCATGCTTCTCAGAAAGCATCTGGGAAATGGAAGACTGACACGTATCGAACAGCCGGGCTTTGACAGAATATTTGATTTCGTATTTGAACATATGGATGAAATGGGAGACATTTCCGAGAGACATCTTATTGTTGAAATAATGGGTAGACAGAGCAATATCATTCTTGCTGATGATGAGATGAAGATACTGGATTGTCTGAAGAGAGTTCTCCCGGATCTCGGAAGAGAAGATGCCGGAGATGAGGACAAGCTCAGAATCATTTATCCGGGCAGAGAGTATGAAAGACCGGATTCACAGGGTAAGCTGAATCCTCTGACAGATTTCAACAGAGAGGCCTATGAGAAGAATCTCATGTTAAAAAGCGGACCGGTTCCAAAGGTTCTGTATTCCTCCTTGACCGGTTTTTCGAAAACCATTTCTGAAGAAATAGTATACAGGTCGGGAATCGATTCGAGAGCTACTTTCACCGATCTTAGCTCCGAACAGATTGACAGGCTTTATGAGAATCTGGCTTCGGTCATCAGCATGATACATGAGGAGGCATATACACCGTCAGTAGCTTCTGTAGATGGTGTTCCAAAGGATTATCATGTTACAGAACTTACAATGTATCGCGGAGGTGATAATAGTTCGGTTGAGACAGCCGAAGAAGGTATATCGAAACTTCTTGAGGATTTCTATAGTAAGAAAGAACGGACGGTAAGTATCAGGAGTAAATCCCAGGATATACGTAAGCTTCTGACCAATGCCATAGAGAGAGCTTCGAGAAAATATGATCAGCAGCTTCAGCAATTGAAGAGTACAGAGGATAGAGATAAATACAGAATATACGGTGAACTTCTGAATACTTATGGTTATGAACTTAAGGGTGGAGAAGACTCTCTGAAATGTATCAACTATTATGATAATCAGGAAATTGTAATTCCTCTTGATACGGATCTTTCTGCCAGTGAGAATTCCAAGCGATATTTTGAGAAGTATAATAAGAAGAAGAGAACCTTTGCGGCGCTTACCGAGTTCGTTCAGAAAACAAAAGAAGAACTGGATTACCTGCTGTCTGTTAAACATTCTCTTGAAATAGCAGAGACTGAGGCAGATATTGAAGAACTCAGAAAAGAACTGGCTGAATCGGGGATTATTAAAATAAGCAGAAAGCTTAAGGGAAGAGGAAGGACGGCTCCGTCTGAAGTATTCCATTTCATTTCCAGCGATGGTTATGACATTTATGTCGGAAAGAATAATATCCAGAATGACAAGCTCACATTTGAAATGGCCACAGGAAGAGATTTATGGTTCCATTCCAAGGGGATGCCTGGCTCGCACGTTATAGTCAGACTTAAATCTACCGACAGTGGAATAGACGATGTACCAGACAGAGTCTTTGAAGAAGCTGCTTCTCTGGCTGCGTATTATTCAAGTGGACGTGAAGCTCCGAAGGTAGAAATAGATTATACCGAAAGGAAGAATCTGAAGAAACCACCAGGAGCAAAACCGGGATATGTTATTTATCATACAAACTATTCCATGATGGCAAAACCGGGGAAGGGTTCGGTGAAGCCGGCGGAAGACTAAGGTTATATGGGGGATGTGCTATGCTGATAGATTATACGCGTGAATATATACAGAAACTCCGTACTCCTGAGGAGGCGGTAAAAGTCGTAAAAGACGGCGACTGGGTAGACTATACAAGTTCGCTGGGTATGCCCGTGCTTCTTGACAAAGCTCTGGCAGCCAGAAAAGAAGAACTTCAGGACGTAAAGATCAGAGGAAATCTGCTGCCCGGACCAATCGAAGTAGCAGAATGTGATGGTACTGAAGAACATTTCATCTATCACAGCTGGCATTGTTCCTCCTATGAGAGGAAGCTTTGTGATAAGGGACTTTGTTACTATATTCCGATGGTGTTTCATAATAATGCTGCCTATTATGAGTATTTTATTAAGGTAAATGTAGTTATGGTCAGCGTTTCACCTATGGATAAGCATGGTTATTTCAATTTCTCGGTTAATACCGGAGTAGCCGGTCCTATATGCGAGAAAGCTGATATAGTAATCGTAGAAGTTAATGAGAATATGCCTAAGATTCATGGAGGCTATCATGAGTGTATTCACATTTCAGATGTCGATTATGTAGTTGAAGGACTTCATGCACCTTTCAGAGATATGCTTCCGATAAAACCGAGAGAAATAGATATTCAGATAGCTTCACACATTATTCCTTATATTGTTGACGGAGCCAATCTACAGCTTGGTATAGGAAGTATACCGAATGCTGTTGGTAAACTGATATCTGAATCGGATATTAAGGATCTCGGGATGCATACTGAGTTGTGTACGGATGCTTATCTGGAACTCTATCGTTCCGGAAAACTTACAAATAAGCTTAAGAATATAGATAAAGGTAAAGGCGTGTTCGGTTGTGCCGTTGGTTCCAATGAACTCTACGAATGGCTGGATGATAATCATGGTATTGCTGCTTATCCACTTGAATATGTTAACAGACCAAGTGTCATAGCTCAGCTTGATAATATGGTTTCCATCAATGGATGTGTAGCGGTGGATCTCTACGGACAGGTGGCGGCTGAAAGCTCCGGATCCAGACAGATCAGCGGTACCGGAGGACAGCTGGATTTTCTTGCAGGAGCTTCAGCATCAAGAGGTGGAAAGGCATTTATATGCATGACCTCAAGATATAAAGAGAAGGACGGAACCTATCATTCGAGAGTAAGACCTCAGTTTGATGGAGATATCATTACTTCTCCGAGAAGTCAGGTTTATTTCATAGCAACAGAATATGGTGTCATCAATCTTGAAGGAAAGTCAACCTGGGAACGTGCTGAAGATCTGATTTCAATTGCACATCCTGATTTCAGAGATGCTCTGGTAAAGGAAGCAGAATCCAGGAGAATATGGAGACGTTCCAATAAGAGATAGCAGGAGAGTGATAGTACAATCAATTTGTACACTTGAAAAATAATCAGGATTAAAGTATAATAACACGGAATATGTTCAAAAACAGAGAATAATATTCCGTGTTACTTTTTTGACAATAAAAAATGAGGAAGTAATCAGATGGTATATAGCATGACAGGGTTCGGCCGGAGTGAATATTCGGACGAGTTCAGACGTATAATAATAGAGATTAAATCAGTTAATCACAGATACTGTGATGTCAGCATAAAGCTTCCGAGAATAATCAGCAGATTTGAACCGGAACTCAGAAAGAGACTTAAGCTTTATGCAGAGCGAGGCAAGATAGACATATTTGTTACTTATAACAGTCTTAAATCCTCAGGCTATACTGTAAAGTATGATAAGGAAGTCCTTGAACAGTATATGAATCATTTCAAGACTATTGAGAAGGATTTCGGACTTGAGGAAGAATATAAACCGACGGTTGTTGCCAGATTTCCCGATGTATTAACAGTTGAAGAGGATTATTTCGTTGAAGATACTGAATACGAAGTAATCGAGAAGGTTTTCGATGAGGCTGCCAGACAGTTCAAGGAGTCTCGTGCTGCTGAAGGTAAAAGGCTTTCTGCAGATATCATTGACAAGATGGGAGAGCTTGAGAAGCTTACCTGTCAGGTGGATGAGCTGGCACCTAAGATGATTGAGGAATTCAGGACCAAGCTTACTGAGAAGGTTGAGAAACTACTTGAAACCACGGATATTGATGATTCCCGTATCGTTCAGGAAGTTACTATTTATTCTGATAAGGTTGCTGTTGATGAAGAACTTGTCAGACTTCACAGTCATATAGCAGCCGTAAGAGAAATGCTGGGTGAAGATGATGGTTCTGCTGAGGGAGGCGAAGCTTCCTCTGACAAGAATTCTTCTATAGGTAGAAGACTTGACTTCATTGTTCAGGAGATGAACAGAGAAGCCAATACAACATTGTCTAAGTCGGATACGCTTGCAGTGACAGATATTGGAATAGATATGAAAACCTGTATTGAGAAAGTCAGAGAACAGGTTCAGAATATTGAATAGATTTTTGATACCGTGAATAAGAAAGGGTGATGATATGGAGAAGGGACGTCTTATCGTAATCTCCGGCTTTTCCGGAGCGGGAAAAGGAACAGTTGTAAAAAAACTTCTGGAGAAGTATAATTACAGTCTGTCTATATCAGCTACTACCAGAGCTCCAAGAGAAGGAGAGGTAGATGGCAGAGAATACTATTTCAAAACAGTTGATGAATTCAGAACACTTATAGATTACAACGGTCTCATTGAATGGGCTCAGTATGTGGACAATTTCTACGGAACACCGAGAAAGTTCGTTGAGGAAGAGATTGCAGCTGGCAAGAACGTTATACTAGAGATTGAAGTTCAGGGTGCCATGAATATCAAATCACAGTATCCTAATGCGATACTCATATTTATAACCACTAAGGATATCAAGACACTTCATGAGAGACTTTCCTCCAGAGGAACAGAGACTCCTGATGTGATTGCCAAGAGAATCGCCAGAGCGGCTGAAGAGGCAGAGTCCATGGAAGCCTATGAATTCATTGTTGTAAATGATGATCTGGATACCTGTGTAGATGCTGTCAATTCAATTGTTGTCAGCGAAGAGTGTAAGAAAGAGAATAATACACAGTTCCTTATAGATATCAAGAAGGAACTGGAGGATTACAGTAAGACAGTATAAGGAATATTGTCATAAGGTGCTATTGACATTCCGAACCTTCGGGTAAGGAATCTAAATATAGAATAATAATATCAGGAGGAATAATCATGATACATCCGTCATACAGTGATCTGATGGGAATAGCAAATGAAGGTGTAGAACCTGGAGAGCATCCTGTAGTTAAGAGCCGTTACTCAATAGTTCTTGCAACAGCTAAAAGAGCAAGACAGATAATTGCAGGCGATGAGCCGCTGGTTGATCTTCCGGCCGGAACAAAACCGCTTTCAATTGCTGTCGAGGAATTATATGAAAGTAAGATAAGAATATTGGGAGATGATGAGTAATTCATCCGTGAAAAGCGGACAGACTTCTGTTCGCTTTATTTCGTTTTTTAATATTCTTAGGAGAGGGTCTTTAAGACTCATTTAAGCAGGAGGGATTACATGAATCTTCAAAGTCTGATTAAAGATTTAGATTATGAATTGATATGCGGTAGCATAGATACCGAGGTTTCTGATATAACTAATGATTCAAGGAAAGCATCTGAGGGAATGCTTTATTTTGCGATTCCCGGTGCGACAGTGGATGGTGCATATTTCATTCCTGAGGTTATCAGGAAAGATGTTTCCGTAATCATTACACAGAAGCAGGAGAGTAAGCTGGGGGCAATACTTCAGGATGACGTTACAGTGAACGGCGAATTCGCAGAATTCGAAAGTGAGAATGTAACTATTCTTCATGTTGACAACGTGAGATATGCCATGGGAATAGTCAGCAGCCGTTTCTATGGCGAGCCTTCTAAGAAAATGACCGTTATCGGCATTACAGGTACGAAGGGGAAGACCACTACCTCATATATGGTTAAGGATATGCTCGAGCTGGCCGGCATGAAGACAGGACTTATCGGCACAATCGAAATGTATGATGGTAAGAAGAGTATTCCTGCAGCTAATACAACTCCGGAATCTATCCTGATCCATAAAACCATGAAGGATATGGTTGATAACGGAGTAGAGTGTGTAGTAATGGAAGTTTCGTCTCAGGGCCTCATGCTTGACAGAGTCGCAGGAGTGGATTTCGATTACGGAATATTTACTAATCTTTCTCCGGATCATATAGGACCTAATGAACATGACAGTTATGAGAATTATAAAGAGTGTAAGAAGAAACTGTTCTCTCTGGCAAAGAAGGGAATTTACAACCTGGATGATCCTGAAGCGCAGTATATGATGGAAGGAAGCACAGCTTATCCTATCACCTTTGGTAAGAATGAGGATTCTGATTATATTGCTACCGGACACAGATTGTTTATTGAAGACGGTATCATGGGTATTGAATTCGATATAGATGGCACTCTTGAAGGAACTATTCGTGTAGCTCTTCCCGGAGAGTTCAGCATTCACAATTCTCTTGCGGCTCTTGTAGTGGCAGATTGCATGGGCGTAAGCTTCGATGAGATCAAGAGAATTCTTTCGGAAATAAGAGTCAGAGGTCGAGTAGAAATGATTCCTATTTCTGATAAATTTACCCTTATGATAGATTATGCACATAATGGAATGGCATTGGAATCACTTCTTAATGCAATCAGAGAATATAATCCTACGAGACTGGTAACTCTTTTCGGCTGTGGCGGAAACAGAGCCAAGTCACGCCGTTATGAAATGGGCGAGGTCTCGGGAAGACTGTCGGATTTTTCTATCATTACAAGTGATAATCCAAGAAATGAAGAACCGCAGGCTATTCTGGACGACATTAAGGTTGGAATAGAGAAAACTGATGGAAAATATATAGACATTATCGATCGTAAGGAAGCTATAAGATTTGCCATTATGAATGCGCGTGAAGGCGATGTAATAATCCTTGCCGGAAAAGGGCATGAAGATTATCAGGAAATCAATGGCAAGAAACATCATATGGACGAAAGAGATCTTATAAAAGAGATTTTGGAGGAAGAGGATGTCGATAAAATATGCGGATATAATAATCGATATTTCGCATGAAGGTGTAGATAGACCTTTCAGATATAGAATTCCCGAATCCATAATGGATAAGGTTCAGATAGGAACTGTGGTAAAGGTTCCCTTTGGCAACGGAAACAGGGTAAGAAACGGTTATGTTATAGATCTGGCTGATGAACCTAACTGGGATGTTGATAAGATTAAAGATATTAAAGCGGTATCCGAAAATGCGCTTAGTATTGAAAGTAAGCTGATAAAACTTGCCAGGTGGATGAAGAAGACCTATGGCTGCACCATGATCAGTGCTTTGAAAACCGTGATGCCGGTTAAGGAGAAGATAAGGGAACAGAAAGGGCGCGTTGACACCCGAGATCTGATACCGGAGTTCAGACCTATAGAAGAACTTGAGACGGCACAGCAGGAAATTGTAGATGACTTCATTTGTGATCTCGATATGGATACTAATAATTCTCCGGAAGCTTGTACTAAGGACACCTATCTCCTTCATGGAGTGACAGGAAGTGGGAAGACTGAAGTATATATCCGTATGGCCGAGGAGGTCATTAAGAGAGGGAAGGATGTTATCGTACTGGTTCCTGAGATAGCACTTACGTATCAGACGGTTGCACGTTTCAGCAGCTATTTTCAGGATTCGATAGCAATACTGAATTCTCAGCTCAGCAAAGGTGAGAAATATAGGGAATTCATCAAGGCCAGAGAAGGCAAGACCCATATTATGATAGGCCCTCGTTCAGCGCTATTTGCTCCGTTTCCTAATCTTGGTCTTATAATAATAGATGAAGAGCATGACATTTCCTATAAGAGTGAAATGACTCCCAAGTATCATGCCAGAGAAGTGGCTATAGAAAGAGCTCGTATAGAGGGAGCCAAGGTTATACTTGGTTCGGCTACTCCGTCGATAGAAAGCTTCTATAAAGCTGAAACAGGAGAATATAAGCTGTACAGCCTCACTGACAGAGTTGGAAATGCGGTTCTTCCTGAAACGAAGATAGTTGATCTTCGTGAGGAACTTAAGAAAGGTAATAGAAGTATTATCTCGGAGGAGCTTTATAATGATCTGTCACAGGCCTTCAGCCGTGGTGAACAGGCTATGCTCTTCATAAACCGAAGAGGTTATAATTCATTTGTATCCTGTAGAAGCTGCGGAGAAGTTATAAAATGTCCTAATTGTGATGTATCACTTTCACTTCATGGAAAATCTCTTCTGATGTGTCACTACTGCGGCTATAAGACAACAATGCCGGAAGGATGTCCATCCTGCAAATCCAGAATGATAGGTGGATACGGAACCGGAACAGAGAAGCTTGAGCAGGAAGTAGGGAAGCTGTTCCCGGAGATAAAGACTCTTCGAATGGATCGTGATACAACGATGAAGAAGGGGGCTCATGGAGATATTATACGCAGATTCAGGGAACATGAGGCAGATTGTCTGATTGGAACCCAGATGATTGTAAAGGGACATGATTTTCCTAAGGTGACTGTTGTAGGAAATATCCTTGCAGATCTGAGTCTTTTTGATTCTGATTTTGAATCCTCTGAAAGGACCTTTGATCTTCTGGTCCAGGCGGCAGGTCGTGCCGGACGCGCTGACCTTCCGGGAAGCGTTGTGATACAGACTTATCAGCCTGATCATTATGCAATTGAATGTGCAAAGACTCAGGATTATAAGAACTTCTATGAATATGAAATGTCCTACAGAAAGCTTCTGAATTATCCTCCGGTTGTAAAGCTGCTTGCAATTGTCATCAGCTCGGATGATGAGAAGGTCCTGGACAGATTAGCCGGAAATATGGCGGAATTTATTCGTGGTCAGGAACTGATCGGTAATGTTACCGGTCCGGCTCAGGCCTCCATATATAGGATAAACAATATATACAGGAAGGTAATATATCTTAAAGATGAGTCCGGTGATAATCTGACGGAAATAACTGAGAAATGTGACAGACATTTCTCTGAGTTCCAACAGAGTGTCAGCGATAAGACGGTGTTAGAGATACAATATGATTTTAACCCGATGAGGATTCTGTAAGGTATTTTCTGATAGAAAAAATTGGTTGGTTAATTGATAGTGATTTTTAAATGGAGAGGTGAAATATGGCAATTAGAAATATCAGAGTTGACGGAGATGATGTTTTAAGAAAGAAGTGTAAGCCTGTCGATAAGATGACAGAAAGACTCAGCACTTTGATAGACGATATGTTCGATACAATGTACGAGGCCAATGGAGTAGGTCTTGCTGCTCCGCAGGTTGGTGTCCTCAGGAGAATTGTAGTAATTGATGTGCAGGATGGAAATCCTCTTACACTTATCAATCCTGTAATTGTTGAGGAAGATGGCGAACAGACCGGGCCGGAAGGATGTCTCAGTCTTCCGGGACTTCAGGGAGATGTTACCAGACCTAATCATGTTGTATGCAAGGCTCTCGATAGAGATATGAATGAGATTACTGTAGAGGGGGAAGAGCTTCTTGCAAGAGCAATCTGTCATGAGCTGGATCATCTGGATGGAGTTCTTTATAAAGATCTTGCGATAGATGGACTCTATAAAGTGGAACCTGTTCAGCAGGAAGAATATGATGACGATGATGAATATTACGAAGGTGAATAATCGCGCTATATATTAGGTCTTCGTTATTTGATATGTAAATGTAAAAAGGTGATATATATGAGAATAGTTTATATGGGTACGCCGGAATTTGCGGTAAAACCTCTTGTGAAAATATTTGAAGCAGGACATGAAGTTGTCGGGGTATATACCCAGCCTGACCGACAGAAGGGAAGGGGTAAGAAATTTCTTCCATCGGATGTAAAGGTTGCTGCTACAGAACTGGGACTGTCCGTTTATCAGCCGGAAAAACTCAGAGATAAAGAGTCGGTAGATCAGCTCAGGGAATTAAATCCTGATTTGGTTGTTGTTGCTGCTTATGGTCAGATTCTTTCAGAAGAAGTTCTGAATATTCCGAAGTATGGATGTGTTAATATTCATGCATCTCTACTTCCTAAATACAGAGGTGCCTCTCCGATAGAAGCCAGTATAATGAGTGGTGATGAAGAAACCGGAATAACTATCATGTACATGGCAAAAGGTCTCGATACCGGAGATATAATCAGCCAGGATTCCCTGCCGATTGGAAAGCATAATACAGAAACTCTGACTCAGGCACTTTCAGAACTCGGATCAGAACTGATAGTAAAAACTATAGAAGATATAGCCTCCGGTAATTCTAAGAGGATTCCGCAGAACGATTCCGAAAGCACCTATGCCGGCAAACTGGATAAGTCCATGGGTAGACTGGATTACAGCAAGTCTGCAGATGAACTTGAAAGACTTATAAGAGCAATGTATCCGTGGCCCTGTGCATATACAGAGCTTGATGGAAAGACACTTAAGATCATTGCTGCTGATGTAGTGGAATTAAGTGATGGCGATGATTCTGAAGATAATACAGTTAAGTCACCTGGAACAATAGTAGAAGTAACTAAGAAATACTTTGTGATCAAATGTGCTGACAAAGGTCTTAAGATATTGAAGCTTCAGCCTGAAGGTAAGAAGCCTATGGATACCGTTGCTTTTCTGAATGGATACAAGGTTAACGTAGGACAGATGGTTCAGTAGTATTTGTAAAACTTTATTTATAATAAATATAATAATATAGAAGTATAGAATTATAGAAATAAATCCTTCGGGAGAGATTGATTTGAATACAAGAGATATTGCTTATGATATTCTTAAGAAAATTGAATATGAAGATTTATTTGTAAATGACATCCTCCATAATGCTCTTAGGAGGATGCAATTTTCTGATAAGAGAGAAAGAGCTTTTCTGACAAGACTTGTTGAGGGCGTAACTGAACGGAAGCTGTCTCTGGATTTTCTGATTGATAAATTCTCCACCGGAAAGAAGAGGATTAAACCGGATATCAGAATCATACTGAGGATGGGAATATATCAGATTCGTTATATGGAAAATGTTCCTGACAGAGCGGCAATATCGGAATCGGTGGAACTGGCCAGAAGAAATGGCTATGATGGGTTATCCGGTTATATCAATGCAGTTCTGAGAAAAGTTTCAGAGGTTAATTCAGAAGGGAAACTGGATAGCTTTCTGGTAAGCAGAATGGAGACACGATATTCCACTCCCCAGTGGCTGTGTGATTTTCTGATGAAAGCCTATGGTAAAGATAATGCTAAGTTAATTCTTGAAGACCAGTATTCTTCACATGATACAGTGGTCAG
>CACZPG010000237.1 GCA_902782965.1 uncultured Lachnospiraceae bacterium | reverse complement strand
GAACCCTTTGTGAGGCATATCTTCTCCATCATTAATACCTGCTGCAGGAGCATGTGTAAGGAGAATATCTATTCCTTTCTTTCTCCATATCTTCGGCTTCAGCTTATAATATCTGTGACGCATATCCTTCTCAGTATACTGGAAATGACCATAATTATAACACATACTTCCACCGAGTCCCATAATCTTCAGGCCATTATATTCATAAATGTCATCATCAATGCATACACAGCCAAGGGGTGGCTTTTTCTCATATTTGGTATCATGATTTCCATGAATATACAGAATCGGTACCATAGCGAAGGTTGCCAGAAATTCCAGATACTCAGGAGACAGGTCACCGGCTGAAAGGATAAGATCTATTCCCTCAAGTTTACTCTTCTCGAAGAAATCCCATAAGTATTTTGATTCTATATCTGCTAAAACAAGAATCTTCACTCTTCTGTACCTTTATTAACACCTTTCATTTCCACTATCTGTTTGGCCTTGTCATCCAGTTCCTGAATTTCAGGAATCGAACCCTCTACATTTTCCACCAGCCAGTTCATCTTAATGATATCTTCAATATCTAGTCCGCTGTCAGAAACAAGTTCTCCGGCCTGGGAATAAACTTCCCCGTCAAAGGTATGAAGTCTGCCTTCTCTCATGAGTTCTCTCATGGTATCAACCAGCCTTCTGGTTCCGGCAGGAACCTTCTCAGAGAGAATTATATCTACCACTCCGGCGGTAAATCCCCACCAGTAGTTGATAGGTTTACTTTCCTTGTCCATGCTGTCACTGTCCCAGCCGCCATTCATGATCATATTGATGAGTCTCTCATACATGATTCCCCAGTTATAGGTAGCAATTGACATATTAACTATAGACTGGTCCGTAACCTGATACATACCGAATCTTCGGGAGGCTTTATTAGGAGTGATAAGATCCTGATCAGACACAAAATCTATTCCCTCATTGTAGAAATCCCTGTATATCTCTTCATTACTCTCAGTTTCCTTAAGAGTACTCCATTTCAGATAAACCTTCGCATAAGGATTAACCATCTTGGCCCCCAGCGCAAAGGCATTTATATTTGCGGTTATTCCGAAGATCGGATAATCCGCCAGATAGCCGATCTTATTGGTTCTTGTAAGAGAACCAGCTACCATTCCCGAAAGGAATTTAGCCTCGTAAACTCTTGCATAATAAGTTCTTATATATCTATGAGAAGTATTCAGCGAACAGTTGAGAATCTTCACATCAGGATACTTGATGGCACATTTAAGACTTGCATCCACTAGTCTGGTGGTAGTTGTAAATATAACCTCCACCTTCTCATTTTCAATCAGTTCTTCTATAGCAGAGATAGCGTCCTCTTCTGTTGCCGCAGTGGTAATCTTCAGAGTATTGATTCTGTCTCCAAACACTTCCTTAATATGATTTCTTCCCAGTTCATGACTGTACAGCCAGTCTGACTGAACAGGATCTCTGTCATAGATAAATGCAACCTTCAGAGGCTTGGAGCTCGATGGCTTCGGTGTAAGAAGCTGTGAGATCACATTCTTCTTCTCTTCAGGGGGATCCAGGGACAGATTTACCATGTATTGTTCATTAATAACCAGGAATTCCTGCCACATTGAAGTAATGGCCTCCTGCATTTCATCAAGGCTCATATCGGAAACGGCGTCAAAGCCTTCCAGCTCTATAAATGCAAGAAATGCATCTCCTGTGGTGATATTCTCAAGATGCTCTCCACCCTTCTTCTTGAAACTCCGGGCGAATCTTCTGTAAGCCGCCTTCAGTTCCAGAATGGTATCATCACTCCAGATTTTGGAATAATCCTGCCTTATGGCAGAGCCTGTTCCATCTGCAGAATCACCTGCAGAACTAACCTCAGAGGTAACAGATGCCTCATCCAGACGGCCACCATGCTTCGGAGCACTGCTTACCGCATCTATCAGTCGTTTAAAGCTGCCTTCATGGGTAAACCAGATAAAATTCACTCCGGTCTTTCTGTTGAAATCCATGAACTCATAATAGATCTTAACCTCTTCATCATCTGTGAGTTTCGGAATCTTTCTGGTGACAAATGCAGGAATGGAATCAGCATCATAAAACTTCAGAACACTGACTCTCTTATTGCCTTCAACTACATAATAGTAGTTCATGTACTCATAAACTTTGATAGCGTCTCTGATACCCTCGTTAATATGGGCATCACAAAGCGCTGACCATTTGGAAGCAAATTCCGTATTTCTTTCCATGAGAGGCATGAAATTCGATGCAAATGCCTGTGTACGCCCGGCTGAGCCGGTTCCTACCACACGATCCAGTGGAATATCCACCAGACCGAGATTTACGTCACTGACTATGAAATCCTTATCGATTATGTCATCAAGCACAGGAAGATAAGGATAACGTCCCTTCGAAATACTGGCTTTATAATCCTTGGTTCCTAGCTTTCTCGCTTTCTCATATAATTCTATCGACATCTGTTCCCCTTATTATTTAATCTATCACTTACAGTCTGCTAATTCCGGAGCGCTTAGCTTCATCAGCTACAGCCTTTGCTACAGCCTTTGCTACTTCTGCATTAAATGCATCCGGAATAATATATTCTTCATTTAATTCATCATCTTTAACTATTGAAGCTATAGCTCTTGCAGCAGCCTCCTTCATAGGCTCTGTAATAGCTCTCGCTCTTGCATCAAGGGCACCTCTGAAAATTCCCGGGAATACCAGCACGTTATTGATCTGGTTAGGAAAATCTGAACGTCCGGTAGCGATTATTCTTGCACCACCGAGCTTAGCCTCATCAGGCATGATTTCCGGAACAGGATTAGCCATTGCAAATACTATCGGATCCTTGGCCATGGTCTTTACCATATCAGCTGTAACAAGTCCGGGTGCTGATACACCAATGAATACATCCTTACCCTTAATTACATCAGCAAGAGTTCCTGTCTCCTTATCTCTGTTGGTTACTGCTGCTATTTCCTGCTTAGCAGAGTTAAGTCTCGGATCTCCGTCTACAAGTGCTCCCTTTGTATCAACCATTACAACATTTCCGATTCCGAAGCTCTGAAGAAGCTTACAGATAGAAATACCTGCCGAACCGGCACCACTTATAACTGCATTTATATCTTCCCATTTCTTTCCTACAATCTTAAGCGCATTCATCATGCCGGCTGCTACAACAATAGCTGTACCATGCTGATCATCATGGAACACCGGAATATCGAGTTCCTCCTTAAGTCTTCTCTCAACCTCGAAGCAGCGGGGTGCTGATATATCCTCCAGGTTGATTCCTCCGAAGGATGGGGCCAGTCTCTTAACTGTCTCAACGATCTCATCTGTATCCTTTGTATCTATACAGATAGGAAATGCATCTACATTTCCAAACTTCTTGAAAAGAACTGACTTACCTTCCATTACCGGGATAGCGGCAAGAGGACCGATATCTCCAAGTCCCAGAACTGCTGTTCCGTCAGATACAACAGCTACTGTATTTGCCTTAAGCGTATATTTATATGCATCGTCCGGATTCTCATGTATCTTTCTGCATGGCTCTGCAACGCCCGGGGTATAGGCTGTTGAGAGATCATCCTTATTCTCGAGAGAAACCTTAAGAGCAACCTCAAGCTTGCCCACAGCCTCCTCATGCATCTTTAAACTCGCCTCATTGTAATCCATTAATTTTTCCTCCTTATATATAACTCATTTATTACTTAGTTCTCTATTATTCAGAACAGCGTCATTTGCTCACCCATCTGCTTATTCTCATATTTTCGTTTGTACAGACGCAGCTGTTTTGTATCACATATCTTCCCACCGGAATTTATCATTTCCCCAAGGATATTTATTGTCTCGGAGCAAGTTCTGATATAGAGTTCTCCAGTCTCTTCATATTCCGAAGCAAACTGTCTGTACTCATCAGGAAACCGTGATTTGAACTGCTTATAGAAGAATTCCCTCACCGCATTTCTGATCATAAGTCTGCCGTCCAGAAGGTCGATTCCAGTGATATCATATTCCAGAAGTTTGGCCACCAGCTCCAGCAGCTCATCTCTGTCATCATTTACATATGGGATAAGCGGATTCAGAGACACAACTACACTCACACCTGCCTTGCTGAGTTCCTCCGCCACTTCGAGTCTTTCACTGACAGTCATTGTCTCCTCACCGTCGATCAGTCTGAGTTTCTCATCCCTCAGGGTTGGAACATTTAGTTCAACAATAGCCTTAGTCTTACCGGCAATCCCCGACAGGACATCTATATCCCGAAGTATTCTCTTCTGATGAGTATTTATTATAACACCATGATCGTAGAATTCTATAACCTTAAGACATTTTCGGACAAGTCCCAGTTCTTCTTCATGATCATTATAGGGATCTCCCAGATTTCCCAGCAAGATCATTCCCTTGCCTCTTCTGGACTTCAGAGTTCCTGCCAGCTGTTCTGCCGCATCCACCTTAACTCCGATATCCATGGGATCACCGTCTCGTATCTCTGTCATAAGAATACTGTTCTCGGTTCTGCCGATATATATATTCAGACCATTCTGCGGTGTCAGTATGTTTTTGCTTTCAACTCTGTACATAATACAATCTAAATAAAGTCAAAGGACTGCTGTTCATAATCCAGATCCTTATACTCCAATTCTTCCCCTTTGGTTTTACTGCTGAAATGGGTAACTACCGTCGTTGTTCTCTTTCCGGTCATCTGCTGACCGAGAACATAATTGATATCAAATCTTCCGGTTATCTCAGGTGTAGCTCCTCGAGCCGGAACAATAAGCTGACAGTTATTCTCAGCCAGAAGGCTGAATATCGGTTCCCAGATATAAATATCCTTGGCTGCACCGAACGGATTATCAATGAATAACGTCTTAGCTCTGTCATGACCATCTGTAGAAGCATACATTCCGGAAATGTAATTGATAATCGAAATCAGGAACTGTATATAGATACCCTGAGACTGTCCTGTACTTCCGACGGCCTCCTCATATCTGAGATATCTGCTCTGTTCTCTGATTCTTTCTCTCTTATACAGCATCAGCTTGATCTTCGACATATCGGTAACGATAACCGAAAACAGCTTCTTCATGGAGAGGCTGGCATTCAGGAACTTCTGCTTATCACTGTCTGTCTCCTTCTTATCCATTTCCTCTACTACAGTGTCTATGTATTCAGACATCCTGTCCTTGATGAATTCATCCTTAACATATGGAATCGAAAGTTTGATCATCTGAAGCTTCTGACCATCCATTGTGATTTCAGACAGCCGGCTCAGCTTATCCAGTTCGGAGCGGACATCAAGACATCTCTCAATACACCCCTCTATGAAACTGTCCTTAAGCTGTTCCATTCCTACAAGACTCTTCTCAACTCTTTCCTTCTCAAGAGAAACTATACGTGATACCTCACTAAGTTTTTCTATCAGATTATGAGCATCTGTTGCTGTCTCGGGAACACTTACATCATCCCTGATGGAACCTGCAAGCTCATTGACATTCATTTCCATAAGAGAATCATATACCTTCAGTTTCACCTTCATGGTATCTGCCTTGGCTCTGTCTATATCCTTAGCAAGCTTATCATGTGTTATCAGAGTTCTCTCAAAGAATTCTCCTATTGAAGAGGTATCTGCAAAAGGAACAATCTTAGTTATGTCAACCGATTCTCCATCCACGATACGTTTGGACATCTTCAGGATATCATCATTATCATCCAGCTCTTTCTTATAGGAAGACAGTTCTCTTCGGGATTTATCAAGTCCCTCACGACGGATAACTATTTCTTTCTCTTTACCTGAAATAGCCTCAGCTATCACCTGTTCTGAAATATCCTCACCCAGGGATGAACTGTACTGACTGATCAGCTCGTGGCTGTTCTCACCATATTTCTCGAAGAATCTGTTTCTTGCATATTCTATACTTCCTTCAAGCTTGGCAAGTACATTTCTTTTCTCTGAAAGTCTGGTGTTTTCTATATCACCTCTTCGTTTCAGTTCATAGCAGTTATTTCTTATCTCACTGATAAGTTCATCAGTGGAGGACTTGAGGCTGCCCTCTTCATCTCTTTTTCTTAATTCCTCCAGAGAAACACCCAGTTCTTTAATAACTGCTTCCTGTCTTCTTACATTTCCTGACAGAGTATCTCTCAGAAGCTTCTCCTTCTCCAGGGACATTCTTCCTTCTGACATATCTCCGAGAGCCCTCTCGAAGAGCACTTCCAGTTCACTGAGGCTGTTATCCATCTCCTCATAACTGCTGCCTTCCACATAATACATGGAGAAGCGGTTGTCCCATTTACTTCGAAGGGTTCTTATCTCATTTCTGAGAGTTTCCGTCTCATCCTTCTCCTGCATTGAGGCCAGTCTGAGCTCGTCAGAAGCCTTCTCCAAAGTCTTGATTCTGTCACCTGTTTCGCGTTTCTTTCTCTCTATCTCAGATATTTCTTTTCTGAGCTTTGAGCTCTTGCCGGTAATATCGGCTATCTCTTCAAGCAGCTTGATATCCTTATTCAGAGTCTCTATCCCTGTTTCCGCCTGAGTTACAGCTGCATTGCTTCTGGCTGTAACACTTTCATGGAAATCAATATCACTCTCAAGCTGTGACAGCTGCTTCTTAATCTCTTCAAGGTCACTAACTGCCTGATCTCTATCTGAAGTGACTGTATCGAATCCTTTATCCATATAAAGATGAACGAAATCCAGATCCTCTCTCAATGTATCAAGCATGGATTCTCCGATTCTGACATCCTCTCTGAGTCCGCTCATTTCAGCCTCAAGTATATCCAGGCGGTTTCTCCTGGTGGTAAGACTTGTATAGAAATCTCTGGTCTTTCTGACACAGGAAATTCCCTCGGATAATTCTATGCTTATATCCTCCAGGCTTTCTCTGTCATAGAGGAACACTTCTTCATCAATATCTATTTCATTCAGACCTGTATCCGCTATAACCGCCTCCAGATCCCGTACAACAATTCCATAGGGAAGTCCGGGAAGTCTGTCCAGTATTTCCTCCTTCATTCCATCAGGAAGACTGGATACATAATCCATTCCGAACATGCTGTCCTTACCGTGTCTTGTCACAATATAGTCCATGACCTTCTCTATTCCACGGGTAGGTGCGATCAGTCGTCCGTCATTAATCTCATTTATCTTCTTCTCACAGGCACTGAGTTCTTTCTTCTTCTCATAAAGCTTAAATGTATCTGCCGTGATTTTGTCTCTCAGACTCTTCTCTGTTTTCTCAGCAGGCGAATTCTTATCACCGGTATATATGGAGCTTACGGACTTCATCTTGGACTTTACGTTCTCATATTCATCCAGTCGTTTGTCCAGTTCTTCCAGAAGTATTTCAGTCTGGGTCTTCTCTGCCAGAAGCTTATCCCTTCCGGTCTCTGCTTCCTTTAGTCTGAGCGCACTCTCCTCAACAGTCTTTCTGCTTTCCTCCGCAGATTCTTCGGCTGTCCGGATTCCCTTTCTGAGTTCTTCTATAAGTTCAGCGGCATCTCCAAGCATAGGCTGGGACAGCTCCTCCTGAAGCATACGGCAGTTTCTGTCCATGCTGCTGATATCCTTCTCAATGTAATCCTTCCTGTTCTCCAGTACTGCAATCTCGGTATAAGCCTCCGATACAGCCTTAGCCTTCTCATCACTTTCCTTTCGAAGAGCTTCCAGACTTAATCCCAGCTCACCCAGCTTCTTCTCATCCGCCTGAATCAGTTCCTCCATTCTCTTATAAATGGAGGCTACTACTCTGTAAATATCAGAGGAACCATCGGTTCTTTCCTTTCTTTCAGAGTCAAGCTGACGGAGTTCATTCTCTGCCTCCTTAAGAACCATATATTCCTTTGCTGCCAGGCGGTCTCTGAGAAGGCTCTCCTGCATGGTTATATCCTTATCCAGTTCCTTCTTCTCAGCTTCAGCTCTGGTTATTTCTTCCTTCTGTCTGTCCTCTGCAAATATATCCTTCATAAGCTTAAGAAGCTCCAGCTTCTTCTCTGTCTCAAGAAGGTCCTGTTCACCCCTGACAACCGCATTCTCAAGTTCTTCAACATGGTTCAGACTTCTGTCCTTCTCATTTCTGAGAGTCACGAAAATCTTACCGAATTCATTTGCATTTTTCTCCTGCTCAATATACAGGTTCATAAAGGATCTGATTCTCTGAGTCAGGAGCTCCAGAAGTTCCTTCTCATAGTCATAGAGTTTGATATCTTTCTTCTTCTCTGACAGAGTTCTAAGTTCCTCCTGAATTGTCATCAGAAGATTTGCAGTACTCTCCGTCTTATCAGAATCCCTGCTGGTCTTGGTAATATATGCCTTCTCGATTATCTCCTCTATCAGAAGATCCTCAATTACTCTTCTGGTAGTCTTATAGTGTGACTCGAAATATGTTCTGACATGTCCCTCTGTCTTATTGATACCTCTTATAATTTCCCAATGACTCTCAAACAGTCCGTAGCCGGCAATGAATTTCTGGTATTCACCCTTTCGGTCAAACAGATAAACCAGCATGTTCTTATCATTTCTCGCAAGATCATGCAGATAATTTCTAAGAGCCTTATAGGAAATGTGTTCGTTATCCTTCTCCAGAGGAAGGTTGATTATATCGTTCTTATTATAATCTCTGTAGAAAATTACATAATTGAAATATTCTATCTCAGCAGTGCCGTCTTCTCTCTCCTCCTCCGAGCCTGAAGCTTTCTTGGCAGCAAAGCCGGTGGTCATATATCTCAGACCATCCTTTACATCTGCCGGATCCAGCTTCCACTCAATAAGGGAATGAATCACAGTATTACTCGGATCCCGGAAAAGCTTCTCGATAGGCTGCTTATCATCCAGAGTACAATTAGGAATCAGATTCTGCATTAAGAGCAGCATAAGAACACTCTTACCACCTCCGTTTGCAAGGTCGTAGAGCGTATTCCTTCCGTACATTCTCATGGAGAAATCATCATATCCCTGAGTTCCGAAATTATATTTAACGTTGTTCACTCTTATACGGTTAATACTTGGCACTTTATTACCTCCATGTGACGAAGAGACTTTTCACTTATCTCATTTTGTCACATTTCATCTGTCTCATTTTCCTGCCTATAGCACTTATCTTATCAGACTGTTTCATGAATTTGTCTTATCATGTCGCCACATTAGTTATCAGTGGAATTCAGACTCTCATATATCAGACTGCCGTTATCTTCGAAATAATTCTCAGCTATGGCATGGAACCTGTCCGTGGGATATAATCTGTCGTCTACATTTGTGAAGATACCTTCACCGGACAGAAGATTTGCAGTCAGTTTCACATAGCCCATCTGAGAACCACGGGAAGCTTTATTTCTGTCCTTATCCTCCGATATCATCGGCGGAAGACTGTCCCAGAGTACGGCCACCTCCTTGAAGGAGCCCGTATCATTATCCGATTCAGAGACTGACACCATATCGCCGCCAATCTGCTTCAGATCACCTGTCACAGCCTCAATCAACTCATCTATCCTTATATAATCCTTTATCTGATAGGTATCTGAAGACTTATAAAACTGAAGCAGTGCTTCATAGATTATGAAATACACAAGATAGAGTTCCTTATTAAGTCTCAGTCCCAGCTTTCTCTTCAGATCATCATTGGTATACCCGAAGACCTTGTTACCGTTACCGGCCGTCACAAAAACCGAATCATTATATTCATATAGCTTCATGCCCAGCCTCTGCAGAAGAGCGTTGGTTATGTCATAAACCTCAGAATCTGCATAGTAGGCATTATATAACTCACTGGTCTCCTTATCCTTTGCAGAAATGCTTCTGCCGGTAGCCAGTACACTGTATATATCAAGAGCTTTCTCTAAACCTTTATCCATCATTTCTCCAATCGAAATAAATCACAGCTTCTCAATTCAGCTGATCAGCAAATCACTACGGTGAAGTCTCTCAGTTTTCCGATGTATTCATCTCCGCCCGCCACATCTGATTTGCCTACGGCTATATCCTCTGTACCAAATCTCAATTCGAAGGCGAGATCGGCATATTCCTTTAATGCTTCCTCTCCAATGTAACTTACGACCATCTCATCCAGAAATGTCTCCTGATTCTCCATCATTTCCGAAACTGAATAATTCTCTTTTCCGGCAAGGTGTATCAGAAAGGAATACAAATCCCTGTTCTTATAAATATCCTCTCCGAATTTGACTTCCAGAATGGCCAGATATTCTTCAAGAGTCACCTTCTTCCATCTCTTCAGTCTCAGCAGAAGCTCTTTGAAGAGCTTGGCAAAATTCTGTCCGATATTCTCACTTAGAATTTCATCCGGATATCTATAGTTCAGATCCGCCTTAAGATTCTCCTTCTCTTCGCCCTTCAGTCCGTCTCCCGAATGACTGAGCACCAGTGAATCTATTATTCCTACAGCCAGACTCTTATCACGTCTCGGCTGAAGAAAAGGTCCCACAACCATTCCAAGTATATCCGGTCTGTCACTCGTTACCGCTCTTCCCAGAAGCGCCTGATAATCAAAGGATACCTTCAGACTTCTGGTTCTGCTCCGGGCAATCATCTCATCTGAGAATCTTGACAGCTCAGCAGTAGCCGCTATAAGTGCACTGTGATTCTCTATGGTCTGCTTCAGCATGGTCTGAAGTCTTGACACATCCTTTGCAGCCTTTGAATCATCAGAGAAGCTGAGCCTTTTCGCCGCCTTATCCAGAAGTTCCCTGTTCTTGGCAAAAGACTTTCTCTCCTCTGCAAACCATACCGTAGTCCTGTCCATATAAGCATCCACCGCCTCAGTTCCGGCATGTATATCCGAAAGCAACAGATGCATAACTTCCTGACGCTGTTTTTCAAGAGCTTTAACTTCTATATTTATTCTTTCAATAACATCTATACTTCCACGGAAATTCTCCGAACG
>CACZPG010000236.1 GCA_902782965.1 uncultured Lachnospiraceae bacterium | reverse complement strand
GACTGAACCTTCTTCACATATCCTTTTTTTATAAGCGAATTCACCTTATAGGTAGCATTCGGAGAAGATATTCCTATGAAGTTTGAAAATTCCTGAATAGTAGGCTTATCCAGATTATGGATTATCTCAACACAATAAACCTCTGTAGTGGTAAGAGACAGCTCTCTAGAATTGATACGCCTGAAAACATCTCTATAATAATGCACCCTGAATTTGGAGTATAGTGCTGAAAGAGGATTCCTCTCCAGCCTCTGTCTAGGAGTTAGCTGAGCTATTTCCTCAGGAGTGAGACCTCGTGATTTTACTTCATATTCATTTGTCATTTTTTCCACTCTGTTTTCGGATATATCAGCCATCCTTTTCACCTTCTTTTACAGTTTTTACTGTTCTTTCTTTTCAGCATCTCCAATAGCAAATGAAATCTCTGCCTGGCACGCTACCTTTCCATCTACAGTGGCAACTCCTTTGCCAAAACCAAGAGGTCCTCTTCTTCCTGTAATCTCACATCTGAGATGAAGCACATCTCCCGGTTTAACCTGTTTACGAAAACGTGCATTTTTGATTCCTCCGAAAAATGCAATCTTACCCTTGAATTCATCAGCTGAAAGAATTGCAACAGCACCCGTCTGCGCAAGAGCTTCAACTATAAGTACTCCCGGCATTACATGTTCTTCAGGAAAATGTCCCTGAAAGAATGATTCATTTACTGATACACATTTAATTCCTTCTGCCCATTCACCCGGTACAAAATCCGTGATTTTATCTACCAACTGCATCGGATAGCGATGAGGGATTATTTCTCTTATCTGATTTGAATTGAGTTCCATTTCGTTTTCTCCTTGTAACATCGATTATATCCATTTTCTATATATAACTATATTCCATGTTGATTAGTCTTCATACTTTTTCAAAAGGATACATGCATTGTGACCGCCGAATCCAAGTGAATTAGAAAGAGCGTATTTGATATCTGCTTCGCGTCCTTCATTCGGTACTATGTCCAGATCACATTCTGGATCCGGAGTCTTATAATTAATTGTAGCTGGAATAAATCCATCCTTAAGAGCCATTGTTGTGAATATAGCTTCTACTGCTGATGCAGCACCGAGAAGATGTCCTGTCATAGACTTTGTTGAACTTACAGCAAGCTTATATGCATAGTCTCCAAAAACTTCCTTGATGGCCTTTGTCTCACCTGCATCATTTAGATGTGTTGATGTTCCGTGAGCATTGATATAATCGATCTGCTCCCTTTCAATTCCTGCATCTTCAACTGCACCGATCATACATGCCGCAGCACCTGCACCAGTCGGATCCGGAGCTGTTATATGATAAGCGTCACAGCTTGCACCATAACCTACGATTTCTCCGTATATTTTAGCACCACGAGCCTTCGCATGCTCAAGCTCTTCGAGAATGATTATTCCGGCACCCTCGCCCATTACGAAACCGCCTCTCTCTCCATCGAAAGGAATAGATGCACGGTTTGGATCCTGTGAAGTACTAAGTGCCTGCATTACAGTAAATCCACCAACTCCCATAGGACAGATACATCCTTCTGTACCACCGGTTAACATAACATCCTGATAACCATCTCTGATTTTATGGAATGATTCACCTATTGCATTATTTCCACTGGCACATGCAGTAACAATACATTCGCATACGCCCTTAAATCCTGTATCTATTGCTATCTCACCCGCTGCCATATTTGAAATAGACATCGGTATGAAGAATGGAGATATCTTTTCATAGCCCTTCTCTGCACCACGCATTGTCTGATCTGTTATAGTAATAAGACCGCCGATACCGGATGAAACTATAGTTCCACATCTGAAAGGATCTTCTTTTTCTATATCTATACCACTATCTTTTATAGCTTCTCTTGCGGCAATCATACCGAACTGTGTATAACGATCCATCTTACGAGCTTCTTTACGATCAAGATAATCTGCAGGATTATAATCCTTTACCTCACCTGACACCTTTACCTTGAAATCCGTAGTATCGATCTGCTTTGTAAAGTCGATACCACATACCCCCTTCTTAACACTCTCCCAGGATTCCTCCAGGTTATGTCCGATAGGGTTAATAGTTCCAATTCCTGTAATAACAACACGTCTCATAATTTTTCTCCTATTTGTTTTTTATCTGATTGAAATACTCTTCATATGGAATTCCCTTTTGAAGAGCAGCCTCATACATCTTTTTTCTTTCCCATGTACCCAGTACATATATCAGTGCAACCAGCGACCACACTAATGTAAACAAAATATCCGGTATGATTCCGGTAAATCGCGTTAATATCAGACCGAGTACTAAGCTCAGGCAAATAGCAATCAGGTAGATATATTTAGTCAGTTTATACTCTTCATCAGTGACCTCATATTTCTTATTAAGTCCAAATATTCTCAGCATAACAACCGGTATAATCGTTGCTACTGTCTCAAGAACCATGAACAAAAGCATAAGTATCACGATTACTATCATTATGGCACCGTTTGTTGCCCATCCTAAAAGTCTTACTGCCCATGTAAAATCGCCACCATCGATATTAACATTGTCAATACTTGAAGTATCTACCATGTTACCTGAAAGACCACTAAATGTGCCTCCACCACGAGATATTTCATATGAAAAACCCGCTCCCCAGTAGATACACCATATTAAAACCAAGAAAAATAAGATCAGTCTGACTTTTCCTGGCTTATCTAACCCCATAAAATCACTAATCATATAATAATACCTTCGCTCCGCTCGAGGTCTGACTTTCTAGCTTTTCGCTGCCTGCTTCTGCTTGCACTTCTGCAAGCAGAACCCGCAGCTTGCTGGTCGCTTCGCTCCGCTCGATTTCTTCGAAATCGAGGTCTCTAGCAACTCATTCCGCCGGCGCATTCGATTACCTGACCGGTTACGTAGGCTGCCTCATCTGATGCAAGAAATGCAACCACTTTTGCTACATCTTCTGGCTGACCGGCTCTTCCAAGTGCAATGGATTTAAGCATTGCTTCCTTAGCTGCTTCAGGAAGATTCTTGGTCATATCTGTTTCAATAAATCCTGGTGCTACTGCATTACATGTAATTCCTCTGCTTCCAAGTTCTTTAGCAATGGTCTTAGTCATACCGATAACTCCAGCTTTACTTGCAGAGTAGTTTACCTGTCCAGCGTTTCCGTATACACCTACCACGCTGCTTATATTTACTATACGACCGTAACGAGCCTTCATCATAGGTCTTGCTGCAGCCTTCATCATGTTATAAGTACCCTTTAGATTTGTTGCGATTACGAGATCGAACTCTTCTTCCTTCATCTTCATTATCAGATTATCTCTGGTAACACCTGCATTATTTACAAGTATATCAACTGAACCGAACTGCTCAACTGCCTGCTTAAAAAGGTTCTCACAGTCTTCAGGCACGGTTACATTTGCCTGAATGGCAGCAGCCTTTACGCCCTGCTCTTCTATAAGCTTGATTGTCTCCTCAGCAGCTTCATTGATAACGATATCGCAGATAACTACATTTGCACCTTCTGAAGCAAGCTT
>CACZPG010000235.1 GCA_902782965.1 uncultured Lachnospiraceae bacterium | reverse complement strand
GCCTTTTCGCCGGCACTGATAGTTCCACTGATTACAACACCGGTATGAGCAACACGTCCACCCTTAAGCTTGGAAGTATCTTCTACCTTAAATGTACCACCTGAAGTCTCTATAACTCCAGTATCTCCTGTCTGTCCACCCATAGTAGCATAGAATGGAGTCTTTAATGTAATTATAGTTCCCTTAGCGCCTTCTGAAAGACTGTCAGCCATAGCCTCTTCTCCGGCTAAAGCAGCTATCTCGCTTTCATCCTCTAAACTGTCATAACCTGTAAACTCAGTAATTATATCGTCACTAAGGGAAGCAAATATATCATCACCGGCCACAAGGCTCTGAGAGAAGTTCTGGTTTTCTCTGGCTCTCTGTTTAGCAGCTTCCATAGCAGTGTCAAAGCCCTTCTCATCAACTGCTATTCCTTCCTCGCCTGCCATCTCAACAGTAAGTTCAAGAGGAAATCCAAAGGTATCATAGAGATAGAATGCTTCATCACCAGTGATTCCTGTATTATCAGCACTTTCCTTCTTCTCATCAAGAATTTTCTTGAATTCCTTCATACCATTTTCCAGAGTACTCTCAAAACGAGCCAGTTCTTTGTTAAGTTCTGAAATTATGAAATCCTTATTCTTTGTAAGAAGCGGATAACTGTCATCATAAACCTTATCAATATATATAGCAGCAAGCTCAAGGATCTTATCAATTCCTAGACCAAGTGTTCTTCCATGTCTTACGGCTCTTCTTATAAGACGACGAAGTACATAACCAGCTCCAACATTTGATGGAAGAAGCTTTGCAGCGTCACCAATCAGCATAACGCTTGTACGAATATGATCAGCAAGGATTCTCATAGACCTTGTAAGCTTCTCATCCGCCTCATACTTAGTTCCTGAAGCGCTTTCAATAAATGCAATCGCATCTGTGAAAAGGTCTGTCTTATATACATCCTTTGTTCCATTAAGAAATGCAAGGATTCTTTCAAGTCCCCAGCCTGTATCAACATTCTTCTGTTTCAGTGGAGTCAGATGTCCGTCATGATGTTTCTCGTACTGCATGAAAACATCATTTCCGAGCTCTGTGTATTTGCCACAGTCACATCCCGGACCACAGTCAGGACCACAGTCAGGAACATCAGCTATGTAGAACATTTCGCTGTCAGGACCACAAGGACCATACTCAAGCCCCCACCAGTTATCCTTTGCAGGCAGATAATATATATTCTCAGGCTTAAATCCTGAAGCTATTCTGAACTGAGCACCCTCTTCATCTCTCGGAGCATTCTCATCACCGGCAAAAACCGTAGATGCCAGATGATCCTTATCAAAACCAAATACTTCTGTAAGAAGCTCATAGCTCCATTTACATCTTTCCTCTTTGAAATAATCGCCAAGGCTCCAGCTTCCCATCATTTCAAAGAAAGTAACATGGCTCTTATCTCCAACAGAATCAATATCATTAGTTCTTACACAGCCCTGAACATTACAGAGTCTTGTGCCCATAGGATGTTTCTCTCCAAGAAGATAAGGCATAAGCGGCTGCATTCCGGCTACATTAAACATAACACCGGTAGAACCATCAGACACAAGAGATACAGCTCCTACATCTACATGTCCTCTCTCTTTATAGAAATCAATCCAGGTTTTTCTAAGCTCCTTAGAGGTAAATTGTCTCATTTCATTTTCTCCATTCCATATATTGAAATTCTAATTGTATAATCTATTCGCGATTAGCAAGCTCTTCGGCTATTTCTTCCCAGGTCACACCTTTTTCAACCATAAGAACCATTGCATGGTAAAGGAAATCAGCCATTTCATATTTAATTTCTCCGGAATCCGGATTCTTAGCTGCAATCACTATTTCAGTACATTCTTCTCCGACCTTCTTAAGAATCTTATCTATTCCGTTATCAAAGAGATAATTCGTATAGCTTCCTTCACGAGGATTAACCTTTCTGTCAGCTATTACATCATATACTTCTTTAAGAACATGATAGATGTCTTTAGACTTTGCATCTCCGGAATTGTCTTTAATAGCAAGCGGCGTAAAGAAACATGTAGGATTACCTGTATGACATGCCGGTCCGGTCTGATCTACTTTAGCAAGAATAGTATCTTTATCACAGTCAATGGTAAGACTTATCATCTTCTGAAAATGACCTGACTCTTCTCCCTTGGTCCATAACTTCTGTCTTGATCTGGACCAGTAAGTCATGAGACCCGTTTCAAGAGTCTTATTATAAGACTCTTCATTCATATAAGCCATCATCAGAACTTCACCGGATTCGTAATCCTGTGCAATACAAGGAATAAGCCCGTCGCTGTTCAGCTTGAATTCGGAGAAAGGAATTTCTTTTATTACATCTTCTGTATTCTCCGGATGTTCAGCAAGGTACTCTTCCAGCGCCTCGGCACTATCAAATATTTTCTCTGGAAATCTTTCCTTTGAATAAGAATACAGTTTATAGAAGGACGAATCCTCCTTCGATTCATTGAGATTGAAAACAATATACTTCTCACCACTGTAAAGAATGTGCTTTACATCATCAAATGAAGCATCTGTATTTTCCAGTAAATAATACTCAGACATATTATAACGCTCCTTTCGTTGAAAGAAGTCCGCCTTCAAGTCTTGGATCATATCCGGTTGCAATATCAAGAGCATTTGCAAATGCTTTGAATGCAGCTTCAATTATATGATGATTATTTGAACCATCCAACTGCTTGATATGCAGATTCATTTCAGCAGCGTAACTGACTGCATAGAAGAATTCCTTAGCCATTTCAGTATCAAAATTTCCAACCTTAGGAGTTGTTAAATTAAGATCATAATTAAGATAAGGTCTTCCGGACAAATCGATAGCACATAAAACCAATGTTTCATCCATAGGCATTACAAATGAACCATATCTTTTGATTCCTGACTTATCTCCGACAGCCTCTTTGATAGCTTTTCCAAGAACTATACCGGTATCTTCTATTGTATGGTGACAGTCAACCTCCAGATCACCGTTAACAACAAGGTTCATATCAAAGAAACCGTGTCTAGCAAAACTCTTCAGCATATGATCGAATAAGCCTATTCCTGTATCAACATTACTTAGCCCTGTACCATCTAGGTTAAGAGCAAGCTTTATATCTGTCTCAGCGGTTTTACGCTCAATACTTGCTTTTCTTTCCTGCATAATCTACTCTCCATAACATTTCTGATAGAATAATCTCTGATTATCCGTTTGTAATTATTCTTCTTCAAATCTTATAGCTATTGAATTTGCATGAGCTGTAAGTCCTTCAGCCTTGGCAAATTTCTCTATATCAGTATGTACTCTTCTGAGTGCATTCTCAGAATAGCTGATAATACTTGATTTCTTAACGAAGTCATCCACATTAAGCGGCGAGAAGAAACGAGCTGTACCATTAGTAGGAAGCACATGATTAGGTCCTGCATAATAATCACCAAGAGGTTCTGATGAATATTCTCCAATAAATATAGCACCCGCATTTTTAATCTTAGTCATTACATCCCAAGGATTTTTAGTAACTATTTCAAGGTGTTCAGATGCAATATCATTAGTAGCTTCAATGGCATCATCCATATTCTTTGCAACGAATATTCTTCCGAAATTATCAATAGATTTCTGAATTATATCCTTTCTTTCAAGCTTCTGAGTAAATGTATCAACCCATTTTGATACTTCAAGAGCTAAATCTTCACTTGTTGTAACAAGAGTTGCAGAAGCAAGTTCATCATGCTCTGCCTGAGAAAGAAGATCTGCAGCAACAAACTTAGGATTAGCGGTCTCATCAGCAAGAACAAGAACTTCACTTGGACCTGCAACCGAGTCAATACTAACATGTCCATAAACCAGTCTCTTGGCAGTAGCAACAAAGATGTTACCCGGCCCAACTATTTTGTCTACCTTAGGGATACTCTCTGTACCATAAGCAAGAGCTGCTATAGCCTGAGCTCCTCCTACTTTATATATTTCTTGAACTCCAGCCTCTTTGGCTGCAACAAGGGTTGTAGGATAAACCTTTCCTTCTGCATTACAAGGAGTGGTCATTACTATTCTCTTAACTCCTGCAACATGTGCAGGTATTACATTCATAAGTACTGTTGAAGGATAAGCAGCTTTTCCACCCGGAACATATACACCAACAGACTCAATCGGAGTAACTCTCTGTCCCAGAATAATTCCTTCTTCTTCTGTTGTAATCCAGCTGTTTTTCTTCTGCTTCTCGTGAAATGAACGGATATTAGCTATCGCTCTTCTTATAATTTCGATAAGTTCACCATCCATCTCGCCATAAGCTTCTTCAATTTCCTCTTCAGTAACCATGATGTTATCGGCATTAATTTCAGCTTTATCAAACTTTTTGGTATACTCAAAAAGTGCATCATCTTTTCTTTCGTGTATATCTTTAATAATACCTTTAACAATATTTTCCTGTTCTGTATAATCATCTGTAGTTCTTTTCAGAAGATCATTAAGAAGCATATTCTTTGTATCATTAGTCAGCATTACTATTTTCATTATTCAACACCTCTTTTATACCTTTCAGTAACTGATTAATTCTTTCGTGTTCCATTCTCAGACTAACCTGATTCACAACAATTCTTGCTGACAGGTCGGTAATGGTTTCAAGCACCTCCAGACCATTTTCTTTAAGAGTAGAACCGGTCTCTACAATATCAACTATAACCTCTGAAAGACCGACTATCGGAGCAAGTTCAACAGAACCGTTAAGCTTGATTATTTCCACAGTCTGGTTCTTCTTATCTTTGAAATAATTCTTTGCAATATTGGGGTATTTACTTGCAACTCTGATTATTTCATTTTTCTGAAGAAGATCTTTGGCAGATGCAGGTCCGCAGACACACATTCTGCATTTTCCAAACCCAAGATCAAGAACTTCATAAAGATTTCTTCCTTCTTCAAGAAGAGTATCCCTGCCGACAACTCCTATATCAGCTACACCATATTCGACATAAGTAGGAACATCGCTGGGTTTTGAAAGAAAGAATCGAATACCAAGTTCATCATTTTGAAATATCAGTTTTCTGGTTTTTGGATCATTGATTTCTTCGCAGGTTATTCCTATTTTTTCAAGGAGAGCCAGAGTCTGCTTTGCAAGTCTGCCTTTAGCAAGGGCAAATGTAAGATATCTCATATTTCCTCCATTAATAAAATTACATTAATAAAGATGTATTAATAGTGATATGATTATAATTCATTAATCATATCTTCAATATTTTTCTCTTCGTCCACACTCCTGTCAGCACTGATGATTCGCACAGTTGATACACTCTGCATTATATATATCTTACCTACATCATAAATATCAGAGTAAGTCATATACTCATCTTCGTCATGCCTCTTGGATTTTCTAATAAGCTGAGCTATTATGCCTTTTTTTCTTAGACTGGTAGCCAGCATAACTGCAGCTTCCTGATGTTCAATAGTATAAATGATAAGAGCAGACTTCTTATTATTGATATAAGGAATATCCTGTCTCATAAGGCCGTTAAGAAGTTCATCAACATAAATTGAGAAACCGATTGAAGGAGCATCTTTCCCATATTGCGAAAGAAGATTATTATATCTTCCTCCCTTAACAACAGGATTTCCAACCTCATAGGTATATCCGCTAAATACTATACCTGTATAATAATCATATCCATTGATCATTGAGAGATCAAAACTCACATAACTCTCATAACCATAGAATTTAAGGGCTGTATAAACCTTTCTCAGGCGATCTACAGCTTCCAGAGATCTTGAATTATTTGTCAGGCTTTCGGCTTTATCAAGAATGTCAATTCCACCAAATAATGATGAAAGCTCATTCAGAACTCTTATTGTGTCTTCAGGAATGTTCTGCTCAGAAATGTATTCGGATAAACCGAAGAAATTCTTAATCTGTATATAATCCTGAATTTTATTTCTTACTTTCTCAGAAATACCGGCATCTTCAATTATTCCCTTATAATAATCAACCTCACCGATAGTTATCTGGAAATCTTTAAGTCCTGAAGCCATGAGACAATCTATTACACAAGCTACAGTTTCAGCATCAGCAGCAGAACTGTCATCATTTATAAGTTCACTGCCTATCTGAGTGATCTCAGCAAGCTTACCCTTATGTCGCTCCGTACTTGCAAAGGTTCTTCCTTTATAACATAATCTTATAGGAAGAACTTCATCTGCAAAATATTTAGCAACACATCTTGCAATACTTGGAGTAAAATCAGGTCTCAGAACAAGTGTATTGTTATCTCTGTCAAAGAATTTATACATTTCATTAGACGGAGCCGAGCCTTTATCAGAATTAAAAATACCGAAATATTCGAAAGTAGGTGTCTCAATATCTTTATTACCATAAAGATGAAGCACCTTCTGAATCTCATCTATGATATAGTGTTTTCTTTCGCATTCAGCGCCGTAAATATCTCTTACACCTTCTGGTGTTGAAAGCATTGTCTCTCTCATATTCTCATTCTTTCTTAATTAATAGTCTATAAATATATTAACTGTAGTATCCTGCATGAAGGAAAACCAATTTACTTCTTATAAACCGGAAATAATTATATCCATATATACTCCGGTCTTATCTTCTTTGCAGGTCGCAAATCTATATCTTACCCTGTTTTCTTCATTATATCTGACAGATATATTGGAATAAGGGTATGCTACAGCAGCTTCAAAACGTCTGAAGAATTTATCAGCCCTGCCAACAGAGTATTTATCCAGCTTAATATCAACTATATATCTGTTATAATTAATATTAATACTGAAATCCACCACAGATTTAGTCTTCTTCAGAAAACTATCCATGGATTGATATATTTCATCATCAGTAACAATATTCAGTTTTGCCATATAATCATTAACAGCTCTGAACATACGTCAACCTCTCAAACAATCTAAGATATTATACTCTTATGATAGCAATAAATCAAATGATGTTAAGTGTCAGATTGCTAATAGTTTTCTTTTTCTGCATCTCTCCAGGTGCCATCAAGATTATAGAATTCTCTCATTTCATGAAGAAAAAGATGAACTACAACCATATTGTAATCAAGAAGAACCCAGCCTCCTACTGATCGGCCTTCACGATTTTTCAATTCATAACCACTATCTCTCATTTTTTCTTCAACACTATCAATAAGTGCATCCAGCTGAGACTTATTAGATGCGCTGGCTATAACGAAATAGTCAGCAATTGGAGATACTTCACCAACGTGAAGTGATACTACATCATAACCTTTTCTGTCGAGTATAGCATCAGCAGCGCATTTCACCATTTCTTTTTCTATCTCTGTATTCATGTATTCCCTTTCTAATATTATTTATCATTAATAATAATCTATAAAGAATCCTAAAAAGAATTGATTTCCTTTAACTCCTTATTATCAACATAATAGAAATATGTCTGTTCGGTAGTTTCGTCTATAATAGCATTCTTACTATTCAGGTAATCAAGTGTATTCTTCAGGATATGTATTACACATTTATCCAGATCTTCAAAAGCTTCTTTTCTGATTATATCCAGTTCTTTAACCGGTTTTCTGTTTGGTTCAATATAGTCAGCAACAAATATAATCTTATCCAGAAGAGACATTCCGGGATGACCGGTGGTATGATAAGTGATTGCTGAAAGTATTTCCTCATCTCTTACATCATATTTTCTCTTGGCATAATACGCACCAAGCTTACCATGAAGAAGATCGGGATTAGCCTTCTCACTTCTGTTTATGGGAAGACTGTGCTTCTTGGCTTTTCTGTATTTCTCTTCAGAGGTAAGACATTTTGCACAGTCATGAAGAAGTCCGGCAATCCTGGCTTTTTCAACATCAGCACCATGTACATAAGCAAGATTTGCAGCAGTATATTCCACACCTACTGAATGTACAAATCTTTTCTCGTTAAGCTTCTGCTTAAGCTTCTTAATCATCTCACTTCGATCCATATATTCACTCTCACATTCTTTGAATTAATAAATATTAATATATATATAATTTATGGTCATATATATATTTCTCTACTTCCGGAGTAACCATACCACTTATACTATCGCCTGAGGCTACACGACTTCTTATATCGGAGGAAGAAACAGGAATATCCGGCATATCAAGCAGCCTGATATCTGAAGCAGGTAATTCAGCTTTGATTCTTCTGATTATATCTTCCGAACGTTTTCTGTCTGTATTACCTCTAATAGCTGAAAGAATAGTCAATGATGACAGAAGTTCCTCTGCATTTACCCATTTATCAATCCATTCAAGAGAATCACCCCCAATAATGAAGTAAATCTTCCTATCAGGATTAATACTCTTAAGCAGTCGGATAGTATCTATAGTATGAGTAACACCTCCACGTGTAATTTCCATATCGGTGAATTTCAGATAGTCCTCAGTTTCTACAACAAGTCTGATCATATCCAATCTGTCACTGTCCTGTATATGGCTGTCATTTTCTTTGTAATATGTAGTTTTGTTAGGCATAATGATTATCGGAAGACTGAACATATCATATGCAGACTGAGCCATGGCCAGATGACCAGAATGAATCGGATTAAAGGAACCACCAAGAATGATTATGTCGTCTCCATTATGTTTATAATCAAAGACTTTATCCGAGTATTTAATTACACCAGAAGAATTATTCATAATTTTCTATCACTTCTTAATTTTCTCACCTGGAAAAATGATCTTAGGATTATCATGATTCCTTTTATATAAGACAATCTTTCTACCAATTACCTGTACAACTTCAGATCTGGTTCTTTCTGAAAGTGTTACTGCCAGAGACTGAGGTGTATCCATACAATTTTTAAGGACATTTATTTTGACCAGTTCTCTTGCCTTGATGGCTTCTGAAACAGCCTCGGTAAACTCCGGAGTCAGGCTGGATTTTCCAAGAGAAAGAACCGGATCAATTGTCTGCGCAAGTCCCTTAAGATAAGCGCGTTGTTTTGTGTTAATCATAATTGCTCCTTATTAAATATTTCTATATTACTACTCTATAAATTCAAATTCCCAACCATAAAGTCTAACAGTGTCACCTTCTTCAATACCAAGTGCTTTAAGCTCATCGATAATACCGTTCTTTTTCATGAAATCCTGGAAGAATTTAAAGCCCTTCTCATCCTCAAGATTGGTATATCCAAGCATTCGCTCTATCTTCGGACCTTCAACAATATATACTCCATCATCGTCAGTGGATTTTTCAACATTGTAAGGAAGTTCTGTTTCTCTTGATGCATATTCCTCAAGAACAAGTTCCGGAGAGAATTCCATTACATCATCAGGAGCAATCTGAATCAATTCATAGGCAGCTTCAAGAAGTTCCTTGATTCCTTCGCCTGTCGCAGCAGATATTGCCATGATTTTAGTATCAGGATAAGCACTTCTGATTTTATTAAGAACAGCTTCTTTATCTTCTTCTGATAAAATATCGAGTTTATTGGCAACTATAATAGTAGGCCTTGCAGCCAAAGCTTCACTATAATTTCTAAGTTCACTATTAATTGTTTCGATATCCTCAAGAGGATCTCTTCCTTCCACTGAAGCAGCGTCAATTATATGAAGAAGAACTCTGGTTCTTTCGATATGTCTCAGAAAATCAATTCCAAGTCCAACACCTTCAGCGGCACCCTCTATAATTCCGGGGATATCGGCCATTACGAAACCTCTTCCACCACTAAGACCAACAACACCAAGGTTTGGCGAAAGCGTAGTGAAATGATAGTCAGCTATCTTAGGTCTGGCATTAGTAACCTTGGAAAGTAAAGTAGATTTACCCACACTAGGAAATCCAACCAGACCTACATCAGCTAACATCTTTAATTCAAGAATCAGCTTCTTTTCGATAGCCGTCTGACCGGGCTGTGCATAACGCGGAGCCTGCATGGTGCTTGTTGCATAATGCTGATTTCCTTTACCGCCTCTTCCGCCATCAAAAAGCGTAAAAGGTTCTTCTCTGTCAGCCATGTCTATTATTACCTTGCCCGTTTCAAAATCTTTTATAACAGTTCCAGGAGGGACTTTGATAACAATATCATTTCCATTTTTACCATGCTGTCTTTTCTTGCCGCCTTCTTCACCGTCACCGGCCTTATATTTTCGTATATTCTTGAAATCCATAAGAGTGTTAAGGCCTTTGTCAATTACAAAGATAACATCTCCGCCCTTTCCACCGTCTCCGCCATCAGGTCCTCCATTAGGAACATATAGTTCTCGACGAAAAGAAACGTGACCATCTCCGCCTTTTCCGGCTCTTACAAATATCACGGCTCTGTCAACAAATGTATTTGCCATTTGTATTTCTCCTATAAACAAAACAAGGAGCCTTGTGATAATCACAAAGCTCCATTAACTCATACGAAAGTCTTAATATATCCTAGAGATATATTGATTACATCAGAAACTAAAACAGAAATATCCTGATTAAGCAACAGGATAAATTGAAACCTGCTTTCTGTCTCTTCCGAGTCTCTCATATCTTACTACTCCATCTGTTAATGCGAACAGAGTGTCATCACCGCCACGTCCTACATTAAGTCCTGGATGGATCTTTGTTCCACGCTGTGTATAAAGCACATTTCCGGCCTTTACAAACTGACCGTCTGCACGTTTAGCT
>CACZPG010000234.1 GCA_902782965.1 uncultured Lachnospiraceae bacterium | reverse complement strand
TTCATTCCTTGAGTTCAACTACATGATTATGCAGTCTTATGACTTCTATTACATGTTCCAGAAATACAACTGTAACCTTGAGTTCGGTGGTGATGATCAGTGGTCAAATATGCTTGGCGGACGTGAGCTGATCCGTAGAAAGCTTGGTAAGGAAGATGCACAGGCAATGACCATAACTCTTCTTCTTAATTCAGAGGGTAAGAAGATGGGTAAGACCGGCAAGGGAGCGGTATGGCTTGATCCGGAGAAAACTTCTCCATATGAGTTCTATCAGTATTGGAGAAATGTGGATGACGCTGATGTTATCAACTGTATCAAGATGCTTACATTCCTGCCTCTCGATCAGATTCATGATATGGAGAAATGGGAAGGCGCTGAGCTGAATAAAGCCAAGGAAATTCTTGCATACGAGCTTACAGCTCTTGTGCATGGAGATGAAGAGGCTAAGAAGGCTGATACAGCAGCTAAGTCTATATTCGGTGGTGGCGGAACCGAGAATATGCCTGAGACAGAACTTACAGATGAGGATTTTGTGGATGGTGAGATAACTCTTATAAATATTCTCTTTAAGGCAGGACTGGTTCCGAGCAAGACAGAAGGAAGAAGAGCTATTGAACAGAACGGTGTTTCTGTAAATGATGAGAAGGTTAATGATGTTAAGGCGTCTTATGGAAAAGATGCATTTTCTCAGGAATTCGTTGTTAGACGAGGCAAGAAGAATTTCCGTAAGATTGTCATGAAGTAGTTGTAGTAATTTATATGAAAGAGGTGTTCATATGTCGCTTTTGGACAGACTGGATATAGTTAGAAAGAAACTGGATGTAGAACTTACCGGATTTGAGGATAAACCTGTTGATATTGACAGGGAACTGAATCTCTATACCAGAGAGGGGCAATTCTATGTTCTTCTGGCGGATGCTGACTCTGAAGAACGCGTAACTATTGAAAGAATGATTGATCAGACAGGCTGTTTCATAACATCAGTTTCCAGCGGAATGGAATGCATGATGGAAGTAACGAAGGATAAGTATGATCTTATTCTGCTGGCCAGAAATATGCCGAGGATGGATGGAATTCAGACCCTTAGAAATATTAAATCCAGTACTCAGAGTAAATGCAGGGATGCCAAGATATATGTTATTCTTGACGAGAAGGTGGATGAACCGGATATTTTCTTTGAGAATGAAGGTTTCAACGGTATTATCCGCAAGCCTATAGACAGAACTATACTTCAGAATGTGATTATTTCTCTGGTCCCTGAGAAGATGCTTCCTGATGATGAGGATCTGATAGAGGATATCCGTGAGATAGCAGAAGATGCTGAGGTTCTGAAAGGCTGTGATGTAAGACTTATAGAAGGTCTTAAGAATTTCAAGGGTGATATGGATGCGTATATGAGAACAGCGGGTCGGTTCTGTGACGACTATGAAGTCAGATGTGCTGATATGCTGGATGATCTCTATACAAATAAGAATGTTGAATACAGACAGAAGGCAAGGGCAGAGCGTGAAACTGCGAGAAAACTCGGAGCCATTTATCTTGCTGACTGTTTCGATGACCATGTTAACATGTCGAAGGATGACAGCCTTGATGTGGCTGAAAGCAACTGGAAGTCTCTTGTGGCTGAATGGGAGAAGGTTATAGCCGGATTATCGTCCTGGCTTGGAAAAACTTCTGAAGTTTCAAAAACCACAGATGTTCTTATTCTGAAGACTAATGGTATTAAGCTTTCCAAGAAGGATTTCAAGGAAAGGATTGAGGATATACTTTCATCTTTTGAACAGAATGAGAGAGACGAAGCTGAGAAGAAACTTGAAAGACTTGCTCAGTATGAGCTCGAGGCTGATAAACGTAGAAAGATAGATCAGGTCAAGAGAGCTTTTGATAAAGACAATCTTAATGTGGCTGTAGAGATATTACAGGGAATCATAAGCTGATATTAATCAGAATGTGTTCGATACGAGTACAACACGAGTACAATTAAGTACAATACAAGTACAATAATATGACGTCGATATGATTTGAATATGATACGGGGATGTATCCCGCCACAACTATAAAGTGGCGGAATACATCCTCTTTTTTGCTATCAGGTTGTTGGCATACATTCGTTACCCTTATTATCAGGGTTTATTATCTTGACATATTTTCTGCGTTTTCTTGAACTGCTTCCGTTATCTGTATTATTTGAATTCTTTCTGTTTGCCTTCATCATTATTTTGAATGAATTCTGTTCTGCGACATATTCTGTCGGCATCGATTTGAGTACATAATCATATAGGTCTACGTTATAAAGATCGGACAGAATGGCCAGAGACTCCGGAGTCGGATGGGATTTACCACACTCGATATTACTGTATGCCTGCCTGGTGATATGTATCACCTCTGCCACCTCGCTCTGAGTGAGCTGATTGTTTCTTCTGAGCTCCCTGAGTACATCTCCCCAATAGATTTTGAATCCTCCTGATTCACCCATTTTTTGTTACCTCCTTTTTTGCATTATCTTATATGATATGTTATAATCCTAGGGTCAAAAGTAAACATAGCAGGTATATCTGTTAACTAAATCAGAAAGTGGGGGCTGGGTTCGCTATGAGCAAAGCAGATGATATTTTTATAGCAATGTGCAAGAGTGTTATTGAAGAGGGGGTAAGTACTGAAGGCGAGAAGGTCAGACCTAAATGGCCTGATGGCAGTTTTGCTTACACTATTAAGAAATTCGGGGTAATTAACAGATATGATCTTCAGGAAGAGTTTCCTGCTATTACCCTCAGAAAAACCTATATTAAATCCGCAATTGATGAGATACTCTGGATCTGGCAGAAGAAGTCCAATAATATAAATGACCTTAAATCTCATATCTGGGATGAATGGGCTGATGAGAATGGTTCTATTGGTAAGGCATACGGATATCAGCTTGGCGTTAAGCATCATTATAAAGAAGGGGACATGGACCAGGTTGACAGGGTTCTTTTTGACCTTAAAGAGAATCCTTATAGTCGAAGGATAATGACTAATATATATGTTCATCAGGATCTTCATGAGATGAATCTTTATCCTTGTGCTTACAGTATGACATTTAATGTTACGGGAGACAGACTGAATGCAATCCTTAATCAGCGTTCTCAGGATATTCTGGCGGCAGGCAACTGGAATGTTGTTCAGTATGCGGCTTTGCTTA
>CACZPG010000233.1 GCA_902782965.1 uncultured Lachnospiraceae bacterium | reverse complement strand
ATTTCAAAGAAATATGATCATACATTTAAGGATATTTTCCAGGAAATCTTTGCTGCAGAATATAAGGATAAATTCGATGCAGCAGGTATCGAGTATTTCTATACACTTATAGATGATGCGGTTGCAAGAGTTATGAAGTCAAAGGGTGGCTTCATCTGGGCTTGCAAGAATTACGATGGAGATGTAATGAGTGATATGCTTTCATCTGCATTTGGTTCACTTGCAATGATGACCTCTGTACTTGTATCTCCTAAGGGCTATTATGAATACGAAGCAGCACACGGTACTGTTCAGAGACATTATTATAAGCACCTTAAAGGCGAAGAGACATCAACTAACCCTGTTGCAACAATCTTCGCATGGACAGGAGCTCTCAGAAAACGTGGTGAGCTTGATGGAAACAATGAGCTTATGGCATTTGCAGATAAGCTTGAGAAGGCAACACTTGAAACAATAGAGAACGGAACTATGACAAAGGATCTTGCGCTTATTACAGAACTCGAAAATGTTACCGTTCTGAATACACAGGACTTCATTAAGGCTATCCAGACCACACTTACAAAGTAATCTGATAGTTATAAGTTTGTTATTAATACTATACGTAGTCTTCTGTCAGATGCGGTATAGAAATGTTTGTGACGGCAAGCTTGCTACGCATTCGTGGTCACATTGACACAGATTATTAAGTAATGTTATACTTAATAAGTTATTATTTGTTTAAGAAATTGGCGTTTCGTCTGATTTTAAAGGGGACTGCTGACACATGTTTAAGGTTGGTTATGATCAGAAGATTATAGATATTATTCTTAAGTATGGCTCGGACATTATCGAGGATGATAAGTTCGAGAAAGAGAAGGATTTTATCCAGCATGGCAACACTACGACCTATACTCATTCTTTATGTGTTACCTATATCAGCGTATGGTTAGCTGTAAGGTCCAGACACAGGGTGGATATGAGAACGGTTGTAAGAGGAGCTCTTCTTCATGATTACTTTCTTTATGACTGGCATGAGAAACATGCCGGACATGGCCTTCATGGTTATACACATGCCAGTTGTTCTATGAGAAACGCCGTTCGTGATTTTGATATAGACGAGAAGATAGCGGATGTTATCTATTGTCATATGTTCCCACTTAATCTTTCCAGAGTGCCTTTCACGAGGGAGGCCAGGATTGTCTGCCTGGCGGATAAGATGTGTGCGAGCATAGAGACTCTTTCGATTATTACCTATAACAGAGCATTTGCAGGAGTTTAGTTTATGGGAGAATATACAGCTAATGCAGCTGCAAGAGAGATTCATAAGCTTTCTAAGCTGTGTATGGAACATATTCATATTGAGCCTGAACTTTATGAGCACTATCATGTAAAGAGAGGACTCAGAGAGCCTAGTGGAAAGGGCGTACTTACCGGACTTACAGAGATATCTACGGTCATCGGATCAGAAGACAGAGATGGCGTAGTAACACCTGTTGAAGGACGGCTTTATTATCGTGGTATCGATATTAATGATCTCGTTACCGGATTTACAGATAGTCATAGATTTGGATTTGAGGAGACAGTATATCTGCTTCTGTTTGGTGTGCTTCCTACCGAGAATGAACTTGAACATTTCAATAAGCTTCTTGGATTTAACAGGAAACTGCCGGCTGATTTTGTAGAAGATGTTATTCTTAAATCTCCCAACAAGGATGTTATGAATGCTATGGCACAGTCAATCCTTGCGTTGAATGCTTATGACAGGAATGCAGATAATCTGGATATTACTAATGTTCTCAGACAGAGTATAAGTCTGATAGCGAGCATTCCGATGATAGCTTCCTATTCATATCTGGCATACAGACATTATATTCAGAGAAGAGGATTATATCTCCATAATCCTAAGCCGGGGCTTTCGACGGCTGAGAATATTCTGAGAATGCTCAGACAGGATAAACGTTTTGAACCATTGGAAGCTGCCGTTCTGGATATTGCCCTTGTTCTTCATGCTGAACATGGAGGAGGCAATAATTCAACCTTTACAACTCACGTAGTTACTTCTTCCGGTACTGATACATATTCATCGGTTGCTGCTTCGCTTTGCTCTTTGAAGGGACCTAAACATGGTGGCGCCAATATTAAGGTCATCAAAATGTTTGATGAGATTAAGGCAAATGTATCTGACTGGTATGATGATGATGAGATAGAAGCTTATCTTACCAAGATAGTTAACAGAAAGGCTTTTGATAAGACAGGACTTATTTATGGTATGGGACATGCAGTATATTCCCTGTCTGATCCGAGAGCAGAGATACTTAAGAAATATACTCTTCAGCTGGCGGAGAAGAAGGGACGTGATACAGAGGCTCATCTTTATAAGACTGTTGAACGTCTGGCTCCTAAAGTAATAGCTGAACATAGGAAGATATATAAGGGAGTCAGTCCTAATATAGATTTTTACAGCGGTTTTGCATATTCAATGCTGAATATCCCGGAGGAATTCATTACACCGCTTTTTGCAATAGCGAGAATTGCAGGCTGGTCTGCACATCGTATAGAAGAATTGATATGCACCGATAAGATTATCAGACCTGCATATATGTCAGTGGCAGAGAATGTTAAATATGTTCCGATAAATGAAAGGTAGTTACGGTATTTTATTGTTTTCAGGAGGCTTGTAAAATGGATAATGGACTTATGATGCAGTATTTTGAGTGGTACATGAAGAGTACTGATCCTTCACTCTGGAGTACACTTAAAAAGGATGCAGCTAAGCTCAGCAAGAACGGAGTCACATCATTATGGCTTCCACCTGCTTATAAAGGTGCAGATGGAATTAATGATTCCGGTTACGGCGTTTATGATTTATATGATCTTGGAGAATTCAATCAGAAGGGAACTGTAAGAACCAAATACGGTACCAAGAAAGAATATGTTGAAGCAATAAAGGCTCTTCAGGATGAAGGTATAAATGTTTACGGCGATGTTGTTCTTAATCATAAGATGGGTGCTGATGAGATGGAAGAGGTCAACGCTCAGGAATTCAACGAGTCTAATCGTTATCAGATGATTGGTGAGGGCAAGACCATCGGTGCATGGACTAAATTCACCTTCCCGGGCCGTAAGAAGAAGTATTCTAAATTTACCTGGAACTGGACACATTTCGACGGGATTGACTGGGATCAGGATAATCTTGTAAAAGCAATATATAAATTCTCCGGTAAGGAGTGGAATAATGAAGTTGATCTCGAGAATGGCAATTATGATTATCTCATGGGTGCTGATATCGATTTCGACAATAAAGAAGTATTCGATGAACTTGTGAATTGGGCAGTATGGTATGTAGAAACTACCGGTGTTGACGGATTCAGACTTGATGCAGTTAAGCATATACCGGCATCTTTCTACAGAGATTTCCTTTATTCTGTAAGAAATGAAACAGGAAGAGAGCTGTTTACCGTAGGTGAGTACTGGAATGGTGATGTAAATGTTCTGACAGAATATCTCAGTGCTATCAGATCGGAGGCTTCACTCTTTGATGTACCTCTACATTATAATCTGTATCATTGTTCCAAGGCGGGTGGGTCTTATGACCTCAGAACTATTCTTGATGGAACTCTTGTAAAGGCTAATCCTGTAAAGGCGGTTACTTTCGTAGATAATCATGATACTCAGCCGGGTCAGTCCCTTGAGTCCTTTGTAGAGGATTGGTTCAAGCCAATGGCTTATGCACTGATACTTCTTAGAGAAGGCGGATATCCATGTGTATTCTATGGAGATTATAAAGGAATCAGCCATAATAAGATCAGGTCCAAGAAACAGCTGCTTGATAAGCTTATGAAGCTCAGAAAGACTAAAGCTTATGGTATTCAGCATGATTATCTCGATGATCCGGACTGCATTGGATGGACCAGAGAAGGTGATGAAGAACATAAGGATTCAGGACTTGCTGTAGTTATTTCTGACGGCAAGGGCGGAACCAAGAGAATGTATATAGGCCGTCAGTATGCCGGAGCACATTTCTCAGATGTGATGGGTAATGCTAAATATAATATTAAGATAGATGATGATGGATGCGGAAACTTCTATGTAAACAGAGGTGCTGTATCTGTATGGGTTCGTAAGGAACCTAAATAATTCGTATATGTGATATATGTAATTACATTTACGTGGCGTGAACAGGCTTAATAAGGGGAAAACGAATGGCGAAAACCATAAAAACACAGGCTGTAGATGATTTGTTTGAAGCGGTTCTGTCGCTGGAAAATAAAGAAGAGTGCTATAGCTTCTTTGAAGATATTTTTACTACAAATGAAATACTGGGAGTTGCTGAAAGATTTGAAGTGGCCAAGCTTCTGTTTCAGAATAAGACCTATATTGAGATAGCTAAACAGACAGGAGCTTCAACGGCAACCATCAGCAGAGTTAACCGTTTCCTCAGCTATGGAAACGGAAGCTGTGATCTGATATTTGAAAGAATGGGAATCAGTAAAGATTCCGGCGATAAGGAGTGATGAATTAAGTGGACCCCAGCTCTTTGATTGAGTCTATTGTATTAATACTACTTCTGATCCTGTCAGGATTCTTCTCTTCGGCTGAAACAGCTCTTACGACTGTAAATCTGAACAAGCTGAGAGTCGTGTCCGATGAAGGCGGAAGACGTGGCAGGAAAGCCCAACTGATAATTAAAATGAGGGAGAATTCATCGAAGCTCCTTTCTACAATACTTATTGGCAATAATATAGTTAATATATCTGCTTCGGCGCTGACTACGGTTCTGTGTACCAGATTATTCGGGAGCAGATATGTTGGGATAGCTGCCGGTGTTCTGACGTTACTGGTGCTGATATTCGGAGAGATAACTCCCAAAACTATTGCATCTCAGTATTCTCTTCAGTTATCTCTGTTTTTTTCAAAACCTATCTATATACTTATGAATATATTAACGCCTGTCATATGGTTGCTGAACAATATATGTCGAGGTGTTTTTGCTTTGCTTAGGATTGATTCGGATAAAAATCCGGATCAGATGACAGAAACCGAGCTTTTGAAAATCGTGGATGTAAGCAGTGAAGAAGGTGTTATTGAGAGTTCTGAGAAGAAGATGATCAATAACGTGGTTGACTTCGGAGATGCTCTTGCCAAGGATATTATGATTCCCAGGGCTGATATGGTCTGTCTGGATGTTAATTCCTCCTACGATGAATTACAGGAGCTGATTGAGGAAGAGGGCTATTCTCGTATTCCTGTTTATGAGGAATCAAAGGATAATATTATAGGGCTTCTTCTTATAAAGGATGTTCTGATCAGTTACGACAGTGTCAAGAACGGGGATAGAAGAATCAGAGACCTGATCAGAGAACCTGTTTATGTTTACGAATATCAGAGGACTGCTGAAATATTTGCTGATATGAAGACTTCATCCGCAAGTATGTGTATAGTTCTTGATGAATATGGGGTAACTGCCGGAATTATTACACTTGAAGATCTGATAGAGGAGATTGTAGGCGATATCAGAGATGAGTATGATGAAAGTGAAGATGAGCTGATTAAAGAAATCAGTCCGGGACACTATGATGTAGATGGTTCGGTAAAACTGGATGATCTGAACGATGCACTTGGAACATGCCTTGAATCAGAAGATTATGATTCTGTAGGAGGCCTGATGATAGAGCTTCTTGATCGTCTTCCGGTTGAAGGGGACATGGTGAGAACCGGTGAGGTGACCATCAAGTGTGGAAGAGTAGAGAAGAATCGTGTGGAACGGGTGGACATTGTGAAGATGCTGTAATCGGTTGGATAGAGAAGAACAGGAGGAGGCTGCTATGGACGAGGAATTGCTTAAACTTAAGAAAGATATTCGAGAGAAGCTCAAGCTGGATTTTATTTCGCCTGACGAAATTCCGGATATGGAGCTTTATATGGAACAGCTCACGCAGTTTATGAATGATGCTCTTAAGGAGAATCTTCATGATGAAGAAGATAATATCCTTACCAAGGCCATGATAAATAATTATACTAAGAATAAACTTCTTCCGCCGCCGGTTAAGAAGAAGTATAACAGACAGCACCTTATTCTTCTGATATACATTTATTATATGAAAAATGTTATATCAATCGGAGATATTAAGAAGCTTATGAAACCACTTCTTGATGAGGATATGGATGGTGACAGGCTTTTCGAGCTCTATAGTAAGACCTTCGACCTTGAAAAACCGGAATACTTCAATATAGAAGCGAGTGTTGTTAAAGCTTCTCAGATTACTGATAAGAAACTACCTAAGGAGGAGGATGAGTACCTGAATAAGCTGGTTTTCATATTCCTACTGGGTTATGATATCTTCTGCAAGAAGAGACTTATTGAGAAACTGATAAATGAACTGGACGTATAGCTGGACGTATAGCTGGATGTATAGCTGGATGTATAACATGGATGGCTTATAAGTCACAATCTATCTGACGAGTAAATATGTGGAATTATTCCATTATTATAAAGGAGAAAAATTATGATAAGTGCAAATAACATTTCCCTGAGATTCGGGAAAAAGGCGCTTTTTGAAGACGTTAACATTGTCTTTACCCCAGGCAACTGTTACGGACTCATTGGAGCCAATGGAGCAGGTAAGTCAACCTTCCTTAAGATTCTTTCGGGAGAACTTGAATCTACTACCGGCGATGTAACTATGGATCCGGGGGAGAGACTTTCTGTCCTTGAACAGGATCACTTTAAATATGATGAATACTCTGTTCTGGATACCGTTATAATGGGTAATCAGAGATTATATGAAATAATGAAGGAGAAGGATGCTATCTATGCCAAGGAAGACTTCACAGATGAAGATGGTGTAAGAGCATCTGAACTTGAGTCTGAATTCGCTGAAATGGATGGCTGGAATGCAGAGGTTGATGCAGCAACGCTTCTGAATGGTCTTGGCATTGAAACAGAAGATCATTATGCTATGATGAAGGACCTGGACGGTAATAAGAAGGTTAAGGTGCTTCTTGCGAAGGCACTCTTCGGAAATCCGGATGTTCTTCTGCTCGACGAGCCTACTAACCACCTTGATCTTGATGCTATCGGATGGCTTGAAGAATTTCTTATTAATTTTGAGAATACAGTAATAGTAGTCAGCCACGACAGATATTTCCTGAATAAGGTATGTACTCATACTGCTGATCTTGATTATGGAAAGATTCAGATATATGCCGGTAACTATGATTTCTGGTATGAATCCAGTCAGCTGATGATACGTCAGATGAAGGAAGCCAACAAGAAGAAAGAGGAGCAGATTAAGGAACTGAAGGAATTCATTGCCCGTTTCTCTGCTAATGCTTCCAAATCTAAGCAGGCAACCTCTCGTAAGAAGGCTCTTGAGAAAATTGAGCTTGAAGAAATTAAGCCATCTAGCCGTAAATATCCATTTATCGATTTCAGACCTAATCGTGAGATCGGAAATGAGGTTCTTACAGTTCAGCATTTGTCTAAGACTGTTGATGGAGTAAAGATTCTTGACGATATATCCTTTACTGTCGGCCGTGAAGATAAGATAGCTTTCGTAGGTCCGAAAACTCAGGCTACAACTGTGCTCTTTAAGATACTCGCAGGTGAAGAAGAGCCTGATGAAGGAGAGTATAAGTGGGGAGTTACTACCTCACAGGGTTATTTCCCTAAGGACAATACCAAGGAATTTGATAATGACCTGGTTATAGTAGACTGGCTTACCCAGTTCTCAGAAGAGAAGGATGCTACCTATGTAAGAGGTTTCCTCGGAAGAATGCTCTTCAGAGGAGAAGACGGAATGAAGAAGGTAAAGGTGCTCTCAGGAGGAGAGAAGGTAAGATGCCTTCTTTCTAAGCTTATGATAATGGGAACTAATGTTCTTATCCTGGATGAGCCTACTAACCACCTTGATATGGAAGCAATCACTTCCCTCAATAATGGACTCATTAAATTCCCGGGTGTAGTTCTGTTTGCGTGTCAGGATCACCAGTTTATCCAGACCACAGCCAATCGTATTATGGAAATTACGGAATCAGGTCTCATCGATAAACAGTGTACTTACGACGAATACCTCGAAAACGACGAACTCGCAAGAAAGAGACAGATTATGAACTTCGACGCATATGAGTAGAATGCGCGGGAGATAATCAAACAAGGGCATGGATGCAAGCTGGCTTGCTTATCCATGCCCTTGTTTGATTATAGAGCCGCATATGCGGCTCTAATAAATATATATTATTATTATTATTTTTACTTCCCATACAGATATAACAACAAATCCCTTACTGCCTGATGATTCCTTTCCGTATCCCCCGGGAATCCTATATATACATCGCTGTATCCGATATTAAGCGACTTCGCAAATTCCGTATCAGAAATATCGACAGCTGCTTCTACCGGATTACCCTTCATATCTGTATACATAACGATATGATCTTTGACAAGATTGTAAGTCTCGGCATCCAGATATTTGTTCAATGGATAAAATACATCCATGTTTGCACAGTATTCTGCGCCTTCATCATTTGTGAATAGTACATCATAATAGTCAGAAGTTGCCATAGTCATGAAATTAATATATATCTGGCTGTTTGGGTTGGCTTCGTATTCCTGACTATATTCTTCGCGCTTGATCACGACATTTGTATCACCCTTTATCTGGTACCCACTGAATTTGTCAATAGCTTTTGCGTAGTCATCAATAGCGTCAGCGTTGAATTCGAGCTGATTACCGCAGTTT